>NZ_VPDQ01000027.1:0-38791 GCF_013417535.1 Acinetobacter sp. YH12241
GGCTGTTTTGGAAGCAGGAATATCAACACAAAAGCATTGAATAATTTTTTTAATCTTGTAGTGACTTAATTTACTGTTTTCTATCATGATTCTAGACTAACATAATCATTTTGCTAGTCTAGAGCCTAGATTTTATTAAAAAAAGAAACTCTAGATTAACAGCATGCTTCTATTGTAAATATCTGTAAAGCTTATCGCGGAACTTTTTAGACAATAAAAAACCGCATTCATGAATGCGGTTTTTTGGAATTAATTTTATAAATTAACGCATTTTTGCCAAGAAACGGCCTAAACGGGTAATCGCTTCACGCAGTTCATTTTCTGCTGGCAGGAATACCACACGGAAGTGATCCGGTGTTGGCCAGTTGAAACCAGTACCTTGAACCAATAGAACTTTCTCAGCACGTAACAGATCAAGCATCAGTTTCTCGTCATCTTCAACCGGATAGATTTCAGGATCAAGACGAGGGAAGCAGTACATTGCACCTTCAGGCTTCACACAAGACACCCCTGGAATCTCGTTTAGCATTTCCCAGGCAATATTGCGTTGTTCATATAGACGGCCACCTGGGCGGATCAAGTCATTAATAGATTGATAGCCACCAAGTGCAGTCTGAATTGCATATTGTGCTTGATGATTCGCGCAAAGACGCATTGAAGCCAGCATATCCAAGCCTTCAATGTAGTCCATTGCACGTGATTTATCACCAGTAATTGCCATCCAGCCTGAGCGATAGCCAGCAATACGATAGGCCTTAGATAAACCGTTGAACGATACACATAATTGCTTGCCTGCGAGTGAAGCTACTGACACATGTTCAATGCCATCGTAAACGATCTTGTCATAGATTTCGTCTGCAAACAGGATTAAGTCATATTTCTTCGCCAAATCAACGATTTGCTGTAATACATGACGCGGATAAACCGACCCAGTTGGATTATTCGGGTTGATAATCACGATCCCGCGGGTATTTGGCGTGATTTTGCTTTCCATATCCGCAATATCTGGATACCAGTGATCTTCTTCATCACATTTATAGTGAATCGCAGTACCGCCAGACAGGTTCACTGCCGCAGTCCATAATGGATAATCCGGCATTGGAATCAGCATTTCATCACCGTCATCCAGTAGGCCTTGCATCGCCATTACAATCAGTTCAGATACGCCATTGCCGACATACACGTCGTTCACGTGCATATCCAGAATGCCTTTTTGCTGGTAATACTGGCAGATCGCTTTACGTGCCGGGAAAATCCCTTTGGAATCCGTATAACCAATCGCATTTGGCAGGTTCAGTGCAACATCATTAATGATTTCTTGCGGGGCTTCAAAGCCGAATGGGGCGGGATTCCCGATATTCAGTTTAATAATTTTATGTCCGGCTTCTTCCATCTCGTTGGCCGCTCGTAACACTGGTCCGCGAATGTCGTAGCAAACATGCTCAAGCTTAGACGATTTCTTGATCTCGCGAGGGGGGGTGTTACCAATACCGGACATAATTCCATCCAATTAATTTTTAAGTTAAACCTATAGATTACGCAAATATCACAATCTATGCTGAAATTTCGCTAGAAATTTTTTCATCTCTAGCGTAAATATGGAAGTACTGAAGCATGACATTGAATGTCAAAGATTTAAAGGAGTTAGTGATGGGAAAACTCAATAAAACAGACCGGGAATGGCAAAGAGAGTTATCACCAGAAGAGTTTCGCATTACGCGTGAAAAAGGAACTGAACCGGCATTCACAGGCAAGTACTGGAATACAAAACAGGAAGGGACTTATGTCTGCCGTTGCTGTGGTACACCACTGTTTTCTTCAACCACCAAATATGACAGCGGTTGCGGCTGGCCAAGCTTCTATCGTCCTGTGAGCAGCTCAGTTGTAGAGGAATTACCTGATACTTCACATGGTATGGTGAGAACAGAAATTGTTTGTCATCATTGTGATGCACATTTGGGACACGTTTTCCCGGATGGTCCGGAACCGACTGGCTTACGTTATTGTGTAAACTCGGCCTCTTTAGAATTACAAACACAAGAAAAAACTGACGAGGAAACTTATCCATGACCAGCATTTATCAGTTTGAAGCTGAGTTGTTAGATGGAAAAAACAAACGGCTTGCAGATTATGAAGGGAAAGTACTTTTAATCGTAAATACCGCGAGCAAATGTGGTTTCACTCCACAATTTGCAGGTCTGGAAAAGCTTTACCAGAAATATAAAGAGCAGGGACTGGAAGTTTTAGGTTTTCCATGCAACCAGTTTGGCGGACAGGATCCGGGTTCAAATGAACAGATCGGTGAATTTTGTCAGAAAAATTATGGGGTTTCTTTCCCGATGTTTTCCAAGGTAGATGTAAAAGGCCCAGAAGCGCATGCGATCTTCCGTTACTTGACCAATAATTCTAAAGGAATTCTAGGAAATGGTATTAAGTGGAATTTCACCAAATTCCTGATTGGTCGTGATGGCAAGGTATTAAACCGTTTTGCACCTACCACCAAACCTGAAGATCTCGAAACAGAAATTGAAAAGATTTTATAAGTTTATTTGAAATGTCCAATTTCTAATAAATAGAAAATAAGTGAAATAAAAAAATAATTTGTAGCCAACATCCATAAAAAAACCCACTTCTGGAAAGTGGGTTTTTTTATTTATATTTAGATCTTAAAAGATTAAAGAATCGCTTTTAAACGTTGAATTACCTGTTCACATTGTGCCAGATCAGCGACTAATGCCAACCGTACATGGTTTTCACCCGGGTTGCCTTGCGTAGTTTCACGAGACAGGTAACGGCCTGGTAGCACTTTGATATGCGCTTTTTCCATTAGCATTTTGGCAAAAACCTCATCATTGTCTACTTTTAGCCAATAGTAGAAACCCGCATCCGGTTTTTTCAGCGGGAGCAAGTGCCCTAATTCTTTCTGGAACAGATCAAATTTGGCACGATACTGTACCCGGTTTTCTTCTACATGGGCTTCATCATTCCAGGCAGCAATTGATGCTAACTGATGCTGCACCGGCATCGCTGCACCATGATAAGTACGGTATTGCAGATAAGGTTTGAGTAAAGTGGCATCACCTGCAACAAAGCCTGAACGCATGCCTGGCAGATTAGAACGTTTAGAGAGAGAATGGAAAACGACGCAGTTTTTATAGTCATCTCGGCCAATTTCGGCACACACTTCCAGTAATCCGGTAGGGGCTTCATCAAACCAGAGTTCTGAATAGCATTCATCAGAAGCAATGACAAAATCATATTTGTCTGACAGTGCAATCAACTTTTTAAACTGCTCTTTAGAGAGAACGGCACCTGTTGGATTGCCTGGTGTACACAAAAATAACAAGGCAGTTTTTTCCCAGACTTCAGCCGGAACTGAATCAAAATCACCTAAGTAATCATTTTCTTCAGTACAGTTAATGAAATAAGGTTTTGCACCTGCAAGCAGGGTAGCACCTTCATAAATCTGGTAGAAAGGGTTTGGCATCACCACATAAGGCGCATTTTCACGATTGATCAAAGCTTGGACAAAAGAAAAGATCGCTTCGCGTGTACCGGAAACCGGTAATACATTGCTGTCTGCACTGATGCTATTGAGTTTAAAACGGCGAGTCAGCCAGTTGGCAATGCTTTCACGTAATTCAGGTAAGCCTTTGCTGTTCGGATAAGTCGATAAATGTTGGAAATTATCGATAATTGCTTGTTTCACAAACTCGGGTGCTGGATGCTTTGGTTCACCAATCGAAAGGGGAATCAAAGGCATATTCGCAGGCTGGATATCCGCGAAAAGTTTATTCAAATTTTCAAACGGATATGGATGCAATAAAGACAAGCTAGAGTTCATGAATGTGTTACCGAGCAGTGTGTTAGTGTTGAGCATTGACCTGATGTGAGGCCTCATCTAGAGCAGCTTTTAATGCCGCTGCAAAATTGTCAGACTCTATTTGGGTCATTGGGCTGCCATCTTTTTTGGTGACAAAGAAAATATCTTCAGCACGTTCGCCAAGCGTAGCAATTTTGGCAGAGTGAATATCCAGACCCTGCATCATAAATAAACCGCCAATTTTCGCAAGTAAACCAGGATGGTCAAGTGTCGCAATTTCAACCATATTCTGGTTTAAAGCTTCATTAAGGGTGATATCGACGGTATTTTCAATATCAAAATGACGTAACTGACGCGGAATCCGGCGCTGCATCAGACCTGGATATTCATCAGAATGACTTAAGGCATCCTGTAAGGCTTCAATGACAGTTGCCTCACGTTCCGGATCGGTCAATAACGTGCCAAAACGGTCAAGGACGACATAGGTATCCAAACTGAAAGCTTTGGTTGCGGTAATAATTCGGGCATCCTGAACGTCCAGATTCATGCGATCCAGAACAGCGACCGTGGTGGCAAACAGATTTGGCTTGTCTTGGGTATAGATGAAGATCTGTACGGCATCCTGCGCATATTTACGATGCGCACGCATCAATACCAGCGGTGCAGGATTATCGCCATGTTCCAGAATGGCACGGGTATGCCAGGCGATTTCATCGGCAGATTCTTTCAGGAAGTAATCATCGCCCAGTTCTTGCCAGACTTTTTCGACATCATAAAGCGAGAAATGTTCCACCAACCGTTCACTGGCTTCGAATTTGGTATCTTCAATCAGCATCTGGTAATCAACCGGACGGCCGAGACCTGAACGGATCACATCACGCGCATGCGTATAGAGTTGACGCATCAAAGATGAACGCCAGGTATTCCAGAGTTTTGGATTGGTCGCGTTGATATCTGCTACTGTCAAAGTGTACAGATAATCCAGATGCTCCATATCGCCCATTTTTTCAGCAAATTCTTTGACTACATCCGGATCGGAAATGTCTTTTTTCTGTGAAGTCACCGACATGGACAAATGGTTTTCAATCAGCCAGGCAACCAGATTGCATTC
This sequence comes from Acinetobacter sp. YH12241, assembly GCF_013417535.1. Taxonomy (NCBI): domain Bacteria; kingdom Pseudomonadati; phylum Pseudomonadota; class Gammaproteobacteria; order Moraxellales; family Moraxellaceae; genus Acinetobacter; species Acinetobacter sp. YH12241. The sequence continues at coordinate 4,935 of NZ_VPDQ01000027.1, forward strand.
ACGTTCGGTAAAGCCATGGGTACGGCAGAACTGAATCGCATCGGCTGCACCAAGCTCACTATGATCGCCACCACGACCTTTGGCAATATCATGGAAAATAGCCGCTAGATAAACAATGTCACGACGTGCTAAGCGCTGGAACACGGAGCTGACCACAGGGAATTCTTTGGCAAATTCAGGTTCCTTGAAGCGGTTCAGATTGCGGATCAAGAGTAGGGTATGCGCATCCACGGTATAGATGTGGAACAGGTCATATTGCATCAGGCCGGTAATTTGTCCGAAAGCCGGAATATATTTGCCCAGGACACCATAACGTTTCATCGCAACTAGCGTTTCGTACAGGCGATGCGGTGAACGAATGATGGCCATAAACAGGGCTTGGTGTACCGGATTATCACGGAAATCCTGATCAATACGTTTAGCAGCCAGGGTCAGCAGACGTAAAGTACGGGCACGAATACCTTCAATTTCCGGACGATTGGCCAGCAAATAGAAGATTTCCAGAATGGCACTTGGCTTTTCCGAGAAAATCTTGTGATGTTGAACGGCTAATTTGCCATCCACCAGTTTAAAGTTTTCGTTAATTTCTTCAATCTGGCGTTCATATTGGGGTAAACGTGGGGTAATGACCGATTCATTGAAATAAGCCAGCAGCATTTCATTCAGGGTCGAAACCTGCTGCGCGCTACGGTAATAGCGCTTCATGAACTGTTCGATTGGATAGTTCGGTGACTGACCTTCTTCACGGGTATAGCCAAACATTGCCGCAATATCTCGCTGATAATCGAACAGCAGGCGGTTTTCATCGCGCTTGGTCAGACGGTGTAAATGATGACGAATTTCCCAGAGGAAGCTTTCAGCTTCTTCGAGTACGGCAAGTTCAAACTCTGAAATAAAGCCCAGATGCACCAGGTCATAAATACGGTTGACACGGAAATGACGTTTGGCAATCCAGCCAATCTGGTTAATATCACGGATACCGCCCGGTGCATTTTTAATATCCGGTTCCAGATTGCTTTCAGTATTATTGTGCTGAGCATAGCGTTTGTACTGCTCGTCCATTTTCGCATCAAAAAAGGTTTTATCAGTCCAGGTTTGTGACACGATCCGGCGTGGCCACTTGGTTAAATTTTCATTGCCAATAATCAGACGTGCCTCGATCAAGGACGTCGCTACAGTAAGGTCGCTGCTGGCCTGATTGACACATTCATTGATGGTACGAACACTGATGCCCGGTTTGAAATTGCCCACATCCCAAAGCGAAGAAATAAAGCTGGAGATCAGCTTTTCCTGCTCTGAAGTGAAATCATCTTCTGAGAGGATCATGATATCGACATCTGAATATGGCAGCATTTCGCGGCGGCCATAACCGCCGACTGCGAAAAGCGCCAAATCGGTCTGATCAAGTTCAGCATGATTCCACAGAAATTGCAGGGCTTCATCAATCAGGTTAGAACGAGCCTGAATGATGTCACGGATGGACTGTCCATTTTCAAAACATTCCTGAAGCTGATTTTCTACATCGCTACGCCATTGATTGATCGCTTTGATGTCATTGTGACTTTTAATGTAATTCAGCAGCGGGGAGGTATTGATCATGAACAGTGGTCCGTTGTATTTACTTAATTTTGATGAACATTAACTTGGTCAGCAACCTGTTGAGCCAGCTCGCGAGCCTGTTCAATGCTTTCTGCACGCGCAGTCGCGACACCCATACGGCGGCGTTTAAAACCTTCAGGTTTACCAAACAGGCGTAAATCGGTATCGGCATGGGCTAAAGCAAGATTCAGGCCAGAAAATGAAAGATTGCGATCATTGACACCTGCGTAAATCACGGCACTGGCAGCCACACTATGGCGAGCTGTATTGACTGGTAAGCCTAAAATAGCACGGGCATGCAGTTCAAATTCACTCTGGAACTGGGAAGCCAAAGTGACCAGACCAGTGTCATGCGGGCGAGGTGAAACCTCACTAAACCATACTTTGTCGCCTTTGACAAAGAGTTCTACACCAAAAATGCCGCAACCGCCCAATGCCGTGGTGACTTTATTGGCGATACGTTTTGATTCTTCCAGAGCAGCGGGACTCATTGGCTGAGGCTGCCAGCTTTCTACATAGTCGCCTGAGTCCTGACGATGTCCAATCGGATCACAGTAAGAAGTTTCGATTTCGCCAGTTTGAGGATTCTTAGCCCGCACAGTAAGCAGGGTAATTTCAAAATCGAAATCAATCTGTGATTCGACAATCACTTTGCCCTGATTAACTCGACCACCTGTTTGCGCATATTCCCAGGCAGCATCGACTTCTTCAAAACTTTTCACGCGAGATTGGCCTTTACCTGAAGAAGACATCACCGGCTTCACAAAGTTTGGATAACCAATGTCATCACAGGCTGCGCGGAAAGATTCCAGAGAATCGGCAAAGCGATAAGCAGAGGTCGGTAAGCCTAGTTCTTCAGCCGCCAGACGACGAATGCCTTCACGGTTCATGGTCAGGTTAACTGCTTTAGCTGAAGGAATTACGGTTGCAATATTCTGTTCTTCAATTTCAACCAGCACTTCGGTCGCAATCGCTTCAATTTCAGGAACAATGAGATGCGGCTGAATTTTTTGAATAAGCTGTTTGAGTTCCGCTGCATCTGCCATATTTAAGGCATAAGAAAAATGTGCCACCTGCATGGCAGGAGCATCTGCATAACGATCTGCAGCATGAACTTCTACACCTAAACGTTGCAAGGAAATCACCACTTCCTTACCTAGTTCTCCTGAACCTAGCAATAGAACTTTAAAAGCTGAAGATTGAAGAGGAGTACCAATAGTCACGTTCATGTGTATTATCCATGCTTGATTTTATGGACTTTTAGCATAACAGAACTCAATGCCGAGATAAGCCGAGTTTCATACAAAATTGTGATATTGGCCAGCAGTTTTATTTATAAAAGTTTATAGAGAATTGCATCTGAAATCAGGCAGTTCGCTTTACTGTATTTTTCACCGGGTTTAAATGATAAATCCGGTTTTGCGGATTGAGTTTTTCCATATGCAGAATTTGCTTGTCATTGAGCTGAAGTTGATGGAGAAGTTTCAGACTTTGTATTCTCTTAAAGGCGTAAAAGGGAATGAAAAAAGGACAGATAAAACCAAATATCCAGAGCAGTAAACCAAATCCTGAAAATTGCAGTGCATCGAGGAATACAGTGAAAAAATGGAATTTATGATTTGACACTGCGACAAGTGCAAAGAATAAAAACAGTAAAATTGTACTAAAGCCAAATACATAAATGAGATTTGGAATGCCTTTATGTAGCAGGCTCCAACGGCTAAAAATGATTAGTTTGGGATGCAGATGGATCACCTGTTGAGTCTAATTGTAGAGGGCAATGATTTTATTTTTGCCATGCTTCTGAATATAAATGACACGAACATGATCTGCGGGTTCAGCAACCACTTCTACAAAATGACCAGTAAAATTCTGTGCATTAATAAAGCATTCAAAATAGCAGCCGGGTAATTCATACTGGTTAAAAATAGCCAACATTTCATCACGTCGATAATGAATAAATATTTTCCCTTCAATTATTTGCTTTGGCTCGAATATGCCAATATTTTCCTTACTTTTTTTCTTATATAAAAAAGACTTATGCAATTTATTTAGCATAAGTCTTGAATGAGATTTCTAATTTTCTAAAAGGCTTAAAAAGGCATGGGGATATAGGTATAAATCAGGCCATATGTTAAAGCAGCAGTTAAGGTCGCCATGACAATTTTCTTGAACTTGAAATACAGTCCAGCGAGTACAATAAAACCGATCAGCATGGCAAAGCTTTTATCTGGCGTTTCCAGTAAGGGTGGTAAGGTCGCCACAACCAGCATGGAACTGATGGCAGCAATCCCAATCGAACCCAAGGCAATTTTCAGCCATAGCGTACCACGTTTTTGCGAACCCTGCTGAAATTTTTGAATCACATAAAATGGACCAAAACGTGAGGCAAAATTGGCAATCCCGACAATAATCCCGACCAAGATAATTTCAAGATTCATGATTGATCTCCTGCATATTCAGGATCTGGTTTTTTCAGCACATAGTGCTTGAACAGGCCGGCCAAAATGCCGGAACTGATGCCGATAAAGATCGCAGCGGACAAATCGATAAAATAACAGGCAACCGCTGAGACAATAATTGTGATGGTCACGACAAAGGTATGTTTCTTTTCAAATGCAGCGAGCAGGAAACTTAAGAACAGGGCAGGTAACAGGAAGTCTAAAGCTGCCTGTAAAAATTGCGGTAAGTTGCTGACCTGATCTGCAAATAAGCCACCGAGAAAAGAACCTGTTGCCCAGGACAGCCAGCTGAATAAACTCAACCCCAGCATCCACGATTCAGACCATTCCTGACGCCGTTGCGACAGTTTAATCATGCCAGAGGCAAATACCTCATCGGTGAGTCCCCAAGCCCAGACTGCTGTTTTCTTCAGGTTTAAACGATCTTGGATCAGGTTTTGTAAAGCTGGGCCGTATAAAAGATGGCGAATGTCCAAAGCAATCACGGTCAACGCAGTCATCCAGATCGATGTGCCGCTACCAAGTAGTGCTACAACTAAAAACTGACTGGCACCGGCATACATGGAGCAGGACAGAAATAAGGCTTCCCAGGCAGTAAAGCCGAACTGGGTGGCAGAAACGCCAAAGGCAAAGGAGACCGGAAGGTAAGTAAATATAATGGCCTGGCTATCTTTGGCACCTTGCCAGAAACCGGCAGGTTGCATCGCTACTGGATTGTGGTCAGACACAAAACACCTTGAGGGAGAGAGTTAAAACAGGGATTAAATCAAGATTGTGTATTGTACGCGAATTTACTAGCATAGTGCCGAAATGTTTAACTGGCGATTCTGATATGTTGATGTTCAAGACACGTGCAATGCTGGTCGGTGTTTTAATCGGCAGCACCTTATTTCTTCAAGCTTGTGGAAATGACAGTCAAGCGCCAAAAGCCGAAATTAAAGCGGCACCTAAACTCTCTAATGATGCGACCACTTATGCCAATGCTGCATGGCAATTCATGAATGAAGTCGATCCGCTGGTTTATAACAAGGAAATGGAACAGATAGATGCTCAGGTACGTCAACCGGCCCGTAAATTGAGTACTGACTGGCGCATTAATGTGAAAATGACTGACTCAGTGACGGAAGGAAAATATGCCTTATGTCGCAAGGCGTTAACCAGTCTGGAAATCTGGGCACGTAGCACCGTTGAAAATAGCAGTAGCGTGGCACAGAAACAGGCCGACTATGAGCGTGATAAACAGCAATGTCAGGGAGCTATTGCTCATCCTGAACTGGGAAATACTGATCCAAAGCAGAAAGGTAATGCAGTAGCTGAACAGTCTTAATCGGGTTTTATAATCTTCAGGCGGGACTTCGGTCCCGCTTTTTTGTTATAAAAAACGATTCTATTTATATAAATAAACAATAATTAAAATTAAGAAAGATTGCCCTGAATCATTAAAAAAGTCCTATAATTGACTCATAATCAAGCGATTTAGAGATAAAAGTTAATTTTTGGAGTCATTTTAAATGTTAAATAAATTGTTTTTAGCGATAAGTCTAAGTACTATTTTAGTAAGTGGAGTACAAGCTTCTCATGCGTGTGAAGTGGCACCATGTACCAATGGCTTTGATAGCGTCAATGTCTGTGAATTGCGTTCTTAAATTTTAAATCCATCTCCCTATAGAAAATTTAAACAGCAAAAATTAAAAGAAGCCTCAGAATAAGGCTTCCCATACAGTAGACGATCATGTCTTAAAGCAACATGAACAGACGTTCTAGATACAACACTGCTCCGCTCAAAAGAATACTGAGACCACAGAGCAAACGTAAAGAGTGCCAAGACATGAGATTTCGTCCTACTGTATTCATTTATGTTGAAAGTGCTTCCAGATAACGGCGATTCACTTCCTTCCAGTTCACCACATTAAAGAAAGCGGCAATATATTCAGGACGACGGTTCTGGTATTTCAAATAGTACGCATGTTCCCAGACATCCAGACCTAGAATCGGAGTATTGCCATGCATGAGGGGTGAGTCCTGATTGGCACTGTTTTCTACAATAATGGTTTGATCAGGTGCCACACTGAGCCAAGCCCATCCGCTACCAAAACGGGTTAAGGCTGCCTTGGTGAAAGCTTCTTTAAAGGCTTCAAAGCCGCCAAGCTCCTTGTCGATCGCTTGTGCAATTTCACCTTCAGGATTGCCACCGCCATCTGGACTCATTACTGTCCAGAACAGGGAATGGTTGGCATGACCGCCACCATTATTAATCACATTATTTTTCAAATCTTCAGGTACCTGATTGGCTTTGCTCACCAGTTCTTCCACAGAAAGATCTTCCCATTCTGTGCCTTCAATACCTGCATTGATGTTGTTGATATAAGTTTGATGATGTTTGGTGTGGTGGATTTCCATGGTTTTAGCATCAATATGTGGTTCCAATGCATCATAAGCATAAGGGAGTTCGGGAAGGGTATAGCTCATTTTTAATTGTCCTTAAGCGTGATTGAGTGAGTGGAATTTTCGACTAATTTTTAAAATACGCTTGAGCTGTATTAAATACAATGAGAATTATTATCATTTATGTTATGGGGTGAGATTTTTATAAATAGGATGTAAATATGCGTATGAAAATGGCAAGAAGCCAAATTTGGTAACAAAAAAGCCCCGAATGATCGGGGCTATTTTTTGGTTTCAAACTTATACGTTGAAACGGAAGTGCAGAACGTCACCGTCCTGAACGATATAAGTTTTACCTTCCAGACGCCATTTACCAGCTTCTTTAGCGCCAGCTTCGCCGTTGTACTGTACGAAGTCATCATAAGCAATACATTCTGCGCGGATGAAGCCTTTTTCGAAGTCAGTGTGAATGACACCCGCTGCCTGAGGCGCAGTTGCGCCGACTTTAACCGTCCAGGCGCGAACTTCCTGTACACCGGCAGTGAAGTAAGTTTGCAGACCAAGCAGTGAATAACCTGCGCGGATTACTACGTTCAGACCTGGCTCTTCCATGCCCATTGCTTCCAGGAATTCAGCACGGTCTTTATCTTCAAGCAATGAAATTTCAGCTTCGATCTGGTTGCAAAGTGGAACCACGATTGCATTTTCAGCAGCTGCCAGCTCACGTACCGCATCGAGGTGCGGGTTATTTTCAAAACCGTCTTCTGCCACGTTAGCGATGTACATAGTTGGTTTAAGTGTTAATAGACCAAAGCCACGTACCAGTTTACGTTCGTCATCATCCAGATTTGCTGCACGGGCAGGTTTGCCTTCATCAAGCAAAGGTAGGATTTTTTCAAGAACGGCTTTAGTGGCTACAGCTTCTTTATCGCCACCTTTTGCAGACTTCGCCAGACGAGTCACTGCTTTAGTCACAGTTTCAAGGTCAGCTAGAGCAAGTTCAGTGTTAATCGTTGCGATGTCATCAAGCGGATCAATTTTACCGTTGACGTGAATCACGTTTTCATCTTCGAAACAACGAACAACATGAGCAATTGCATCAGTTTCACGGATATTCGCCAGGAACTGGTTACCCAGACCTTCGCCTTTAGATGCACCAGCAACCAGACCCGCGATGTCCACGAATTCCATGGTAGTTGGTACCACGCGTTGTGGTTTTACGATTTCAGCAAGTTTATCCAAGCGTGGATCTGGTACAGGCACGATACCGGTGTTTGGTTCAATCGTACAGAATGGGAAGTTTTCCGCAGCAATTGCAGCTTTAGTTAATGCATTGAAAAGCGTAGATTTACCAACGTTAGGCAGGCCTACAATACCACAATTAAAACCCATGAAATAACTCACAAAGCGTTATATAAAAATTGCCAGTGATTTTACATGAAAGCCATGACAAAGTCAGGTCATGGCTGGGTGCTTTGTTGAAAACTTATGAAATAGATGTTTTTAAATTTTACGTTTATCGAGCTGATTCGATAGGGTGTCACCAGTGGCCTGAACCAGCATGACCAGAATCACCAGCACCACAATCACCGCCAGCATGATCTGCATGTCAAAACGCTGATAGCCATAACGGTAGGCAATGTCGCCCAGACCACCGGCACCAATAGCACCGGCAATGGCGGATGAGTTAATCATGGTCACCAAAGTGACGGTAAAACCGGCCACAATCCCTGGTAAAGCTTCAGGTAATAGCACATGCCAGATAATTTGCTTACGGTTACAGCCAATCGCTTGAGCCGCTTCAATCAGTCCCTGATCTACTTCACGTAAACTCACTTCAGCAATACGCGCAAAGAAAGGAGTCGCGGCCAACGTTAAAGGTACAACGGCTGCCCAGACGCCATAGCTGGTGCCTACAATCCAGCGGGTAAGGGGAATTAAAGCGACCATTAAAATCAGGAAAGGCACCGAACGGGTAATATTTACAATCCAGCCCAGAGCCTGATTAATGGGTTTGGATGGATAGATCCCGTGTTCAGATGTACTGACCAGTACTACTGCCATCGGTAAACCAATCAGAAAGGCAACGATTGCGGATACACCAACCATGATGAGGGTATCGGTGGTTCCTGTTAGTAATAAATCAATGAGTTGGTCGTGCATAGCCAATCACCTCAATCTGTGCAATGTGTTGTTTTAGTTTTTGCTGAAGTAAGTCAGTATCCAGATTTAGATCGGCAACTGCGACAATCAGGCTACCGACCAGATGATTCTGGATGCTGTCGATATGACTTTGATAGAGATGCACCGGATGCTCGAACTGTGCGAAAATCACTTTCAAATCTGGTGAATGCTGAACACTAGAGGCATAGCGCAGTTTGATAATGCTATGGGTGGTATCTGTTGTCACTTCAGGACTGATCGAAAATGGCAGTTCCAGCTGTTCCAGATTCAGCAGTTCCTGGGTAATTTGCTGCTGTGGATTGGAAAACACTGACCAGACTTCACCCGCTTCAACAATTTCACCTTTTTCAATCACGACGACTTGATCGCAAATTTCACGGATCACTTGCATTTCATGGGTGATCAGCACAATGGTAATACCAAGTTTCTGATTGATTTCTTTTAACAGTGATAACACCACGGAAGTGCTTTCCGGATCCAGTGCAGAAGTGGCTTCATCACAGAGTAGAATTTCCGGGTGATGCACCAGCGCGCGAGCAATGCCGACACGCTGTTTTTGTCCACCGGATAGCTGGGAAGGATAGCTCTGTGCCTTATCGCTTAAGCCCACCAGTTGCAGTACTTCGTTTACACGCGCATCAATGTCTGATTTTTTATAATTTGCAACTTTTAAAGGCAGAGCTACATTTTCCCAGACGGTTTTGGCTGACATCAGATTGAAGTGCTGGAAGATCATGCCAATGCGCTGACGTAGCTGGATCAGTTCAGCATGGGTGAGCCCAGCCAAATCCTGCTGATGGATATGGATATGACCTTCGCTGATCTGTTCCAGACCATTTAGGGTACGTAGCAGCGAGGATTTCCCCGCACCACTTTTCCCGATAATCCCGAAGATCTTGCCTTCAGGAATATCCAGATTGATGTTTTTCAAGGCATGTACCGATTTGCCTTGTACCTCATAGTATTTATTCAGGTCACGGATTTTGATATGTGGGACGGAAAACGCCACCTGAGAACCAAAACTCACCATAGTATTCACCTTATTTCCAGCCTTCAAACCACATACCAGTACCAAAATCCTGGTCCAGAATTGCTTTGACTTTTTCAGAATTCTGGAAAGCTTTTACGAAAGTCGCCAGTTTCTGGTTTTTATCTTCATAGTCTTTGCGTGTCACAAACAGAATGGCGTATTTCTTGTCTATTGGATCCAGGAACAGAGCATCATGTGGATCTGCTGCTTTAGCAAGTTTTAGATAATGCGGATAACCAAAGATCAGGTCTGCTTCATTCAGGGCATGCGCCGTTTGTGGGCCCTCAACTTCAATAAACTGCAACTGTTTAGGATTATTCTTGATGTCCTTAACGGTTGATAATTCATTGTTGATATCTTTCAATTCAATCAGTTTTGCACGGTTAAGAAGGATCAAGGCACGTGCCAGATTCACAGGATCATTTGGAATCACCACACGGGCGTTGTGAGGTAGTTCATCCAGTGATTTATATTTCTTAGAATATAAACCGACATGGCTACCCGTACCGGGCGCGAAACTATGTAAATCGAAGTTGGTTTCACGAATGGCATTTCTTAAGTAGACACTTTGCTGGAAAAAGTTAGCATCGATGTCGCCATTCTGTACCGCGACATTGGGTGCATGCCAATCTGAAAATTCAACCAGCTTAACATTGATGCCTTGTGGCTTCAGTTCATTAGCCACACTTTGCAATAAGTCTGCATAAGGTGGGCTAATGCCAATGGTCAGTACACCTTCTTGCTGCTGACCCTTGGTCCAACGGTAAGCCGCCAGACCAAGAATAAGTGCGAGGATGACACCGCCAATGATCCACTTCTTTGCATTCGAATTTGACAAATTTACTTGAGTCATGACTACACCTTATTTCCAGCCCGGGAACCAGAGTTTCGCACCGAAGTCAGCATCTAGTGCTTCCTTCACGCGAGGTGAGTTCTGATAGATTTCAACAAATTTTTTCAGCTTGTCATTTTTGTCCTGATAGTCTTCACGTACTGCAAACAGGATCGCGTAACGGTTGTCCTTGTTAGAGTCAAATAGCAATGCCTGTTCTGGATCAGCTGTTTTAGCCAGACGTAGATAGTGCGGGTAACCGAAAGCCAGATCAACATCATCAATGGCACGTGCAGTTTGCGGACCTTCAACCTCAACGAATTGCAGATTTTTCGGATTCACTGCAATATCTTTTAGGCTAGAAAGGTGGTTGTTTGGATCTTTTAAAGTTACCAGTTTGGCTTGTTGCAATAACAGTAGCGCACGACCTTGATTGACTGGATCATTTGGTACTACAACTTTCGCGCCGTCTTTTAGCTCATCCAGGCTGTTAATTTTCTTGGAATATAGGCCAACATGCGTCGCTGCACCTTTGGCAAAGGCTTTGATTTTAAAATCAGTTTCTTTTTTAGCATTATCTAAAAACGGCTGATGCTGGAAGAAGTTGGCATCAATATCGCCATGATTCAGGGTGATATTCGGTGTATTCCAGTCCGAGAACTCGACCAGTTTGACATTGATGCCTTGCTGTTTGGCTTCTTCGGCTGCGACTTGTAAAGGTTTAGCGAAGGACGGGCTGATCCCAATCACCAGTTCATCCGAACCGGATTTCTTTTGCTGGTTCCACACCACTAGTCCGATAATGACGGCGGCAATAATCACCCCAATCATGGTGAATTTTGTTTTAGCTGTTTGTGCCATGTTGCACCTCAAAATAAATTTATGCTGATTGTTTTTGCTTTAGGTTCGTGTTCGCTGTTGAGGCGGAGCTTTGACATCGGAATTGCTGCACTGGATGCGCGCTAGGTAAGCGGTCACCTTGCTGAAACAGTTTGTGTCTGAAACTGCCTTGTTCATATTCAGTTTTATAGCGTCCGCGCTGCTGTAATTCAGGAATCACAAATTGGATAAAATCCTGATGTGATTCAGGTGCCACCGTGCGGGTCAGGTTGAAGCCATCGATACCAGTTTCATCAATGAGCTGAATCAGTTTTTCTGCCACCGTTGCGCCACTACCTACGATCAGTGGATAACGACCACCCAGCTCATGTTGAGCTTTTAGGTCATTGGGTGTGATCTGCTGCTCTTTAAATTTGTCATTAACCGTCGCAATACTATTGGTCTTCTTGTAAGGAATTGGTTCATCATCAGCGAATTTGGACAGGTCAATCCCGACAGAACTTGAATAATGCGCAAGACCAGCTTCAGGACTGGCATAAGCACGGTATTCATCCAGTTTATGCTGTGCCAGTTTATCCGTTTCAGCGGTCACGACGGTAATGCCGACAAAAATCTTGATCGCTTCAGGATCACGGCCTTGTTCAGTGGCCTGACGACGAATCTGATCGACCTGTTTCTTGATCTTGTCCGGATGGTCACCACCAATAAACATGCCTTCAGCATGCTGGGTAGCGAAAGCCATACCACGCGGTGATGCACCAGCCTGGAATAGTACCGGCGTACGCTGAACAGAAGGGGAAACCTGGAATACGCCCTGACTGCGATAAAACTGGCCTTGGTGATTGATCTGATGCACCTTGGCTGGATCAGTAAAGATACGCTGCTGCTTATCTTTTAAGACAGCATCATCTTCCCAGGAGCTTTCCCAGAACTTGTAGCACAGCTGTAAAAATTCCTCGGCCTGTTCATAGCGCAGGTCATGGTCTTTCAGGCCATTTTCGCCAATCAGACGTTGTGCACTGTCCAGATAACCGGTGACAATATTCCAGCCGATACGGCCATGGGTCAGGTGATCCAGACTGGCAAAACGACGGGCGAACTGGTACGGTGACTCATAGCTGAGATTCACCGTGACACCAAAACCGAGATTCTCAGTGACTGCTGCCATGGCAGATACCAACGTGCTTGGGTCATGGCTGGGTAACTGAATGGATTCTCTTAGAGTCAGGTCAATGCTGTTCTGATAGACATCATAGACTCCGGTAATGTCGGCAATGAACAGGCCGTCAAACAGACCTTTTTCCAGCGTTTTCGCCAGATCAGTCCAGTAGCTCAGTTCATTAAAACGGTGTGATTCATCCCGCGGATGAGCCCACAAGCCATGATTGATATGACCCACGCAGTTCATATCAAAAGCGTTCAGCAGGATTTTTTTAGTTTTCGAGTTTGTTGTAGTCTTTGTCATTACAATGTCCCCCGGCGTGGAGGCAGAACACCATTCAGCAAATAATTGGCGATAAAATAGTATTTCCATCGTGAAGCATCATGCAGGGTATGCACGCGGGCATTACGCCAGAAGCGGTCTAAGCCATCTTCGCGCTGGCTACCACGACTGCCAGCCAGTTCAATCAGCTTCGATGATGCTTTTAATGCGGTTTCAGAACTGTGTGCACGCACTTTGGCTACATCTAGAGAGGCTCTGGCAACACTGACCTCAGTCGGAGCAACCTTGGCGGCATCAACAGAACGTGCGGCCTGTTTGAGTAACACTTCAGAAGCACGCACATCAGCTACCACACGGCCCAGTTCAAGTTTGGTCAGCGGATCATCGGTGGCCTTGTCCACACCAGAATCAATCCACGGACGCGCCTGACGTACACGGTCCAAGGTTTCCTCAAATGCAGTACGGGCAATGCCGGTTTCAATGGAGGCATGTAGCAATTGTGCGAAAGGACCGGAAATGGTTGGGCGGGAATAGGCCGTATCAAAACGTACCACATCTTCCTCAAGCACCTGCACGTTGTCGAATTTCACCGTGCCGCTGCCAGTGGTACGCTGGCCAAAACCGCTCCAGTCATCAATCAAGGTGAGACCTTCACTGTCACGTGGGACAAAGGCTAGGAATTGCTGTTCGCTTTCATGCACGACCAGTGTCGGAATGCGGTGCGCAAACAGGCTGCCGGTGCAATAGAATTTTTCGCCGTTAATGACATAACCTTGCTCGGTTTTGCGAATCGCAGTTTGGCGCTGTGCAGCAGTCTTGGTCTTGAATTCAGCTAGGGCATTACCAAAACGAGCACCTTTTAAGACTTCGGCATAGAGTTTCTGTTTTTGTTCCTCCGTGCCGTTATTGCGCAGGATTTCGAGACCATAGAAATGGTTTTGCGGAATCTGACCGATTGATCCATCCACACCGCTCATTAGGGCAATGACTTGTGCCACCGTATAGCTAGACACTTCTGCACCACCATATTCTTTAGGTACAGTAATCGCCCAGAGTCCGGACTGGCTATAAGCCTCGATTTCTTCGAAAGGCAGAATACGTTCAGCATCACGTTGTACTGAATTAATCTTGAACTGCTCTGCCAGATTATGGGCAATTTCTAGTGCTTCTTCATCAGATTTGATGATGTGCGCATGTGCCAGCTGTTCTGACTGCAATGGACTAATGTTTTGAAATGAAGTCATGGCAAATATCCTTAAATCCAGGCGTGGCGGGCAGGGAGTTTATGATTTAGGTAATAATCCCCAAGTGCATGCAGCTTCCAGCGGATCGGGTCATGCAAGGTATGCACACGGGCATTACGCCAATGCTGATCCAGATTGTGCTGACTGAGGCTGGAGCGACTTCCACCCAATTCCAGTAATTTTTCCGAGATATGTAGCGCAGCATCGTTGGCATAGACCTTGGCTTCAGCCACTAGAATTGAGGCTTTGGCTGCCTGCTCATCAGTCACAGATTCCAGCTGATCCAGTTCATCCAAATATTCAGCGGCTTCATCCAGCAGTAAAATCGCGGCATCGAGCAGCACAGAAGATTTGCCAACTTCCTGCAGGGTATAATGTTCTAAGCTGGCTTTTTCGACTTGAGCATCGACAATTGGACGTGCTTTTTGTACGGCAGTCAGCGTATCGGCAAAAGCAGCTTCGGCAATGCCGACATCAATCGCGACCTGCATCAATTGGGAATAGGCACCGCGGTAGCTTGGTTGATTTCCTAACAGACGCTCATCAAAAATCAATAGCGGATCAACTTCGACATGCTGAAGTTTGACGGTACCACTCGAAGTCGTGCGTTGACCAAAGCCATTCCAATTGTCGATCACTTCCACACCTTCAGCATTGCGGTCGACAATGGTTAGTACTACATGGCCTTCTGGATGAATCGCTTTAATCGCTAACCAGTGCGTGAAGCTACTACCAGTTGAATAGAATTTCTCGCCATCCACAAAATAGCGGCCATTTTCAAATGTTAAAGTGGTGGCAAGCGTCTTGGTATCTTTGGTATTGCGCTCTGGACCGCCATTCGCCAGACGCTTACCTTTTAGAATTTCGTTATAAATAAACTGTTTTTGTTCTTCTGTGCCCATGATCTCGATCATGTTGAGTAATGCGATCTGGTTCTGCGGAATTTGCCCGACACTTGAGTCAGCCTTATTAATAATCCGGAATACATGAGCCAGGGTTTTATTGGCAACAAATGCACCGCCGTACTGTTTCGGAATACGCATGCCGCCCAGGCCTTTCTGGCTGAACAGGTCAATCTCAGCAAAAGGTAATAGACGTTGCTGATCACGCTGATTACGGCCTTCCAGGGCAAAGTCTGCAACCTGATAAGCAGCATTAATCGCGTCGAGATCATTTTCGATAATATGAACTTTTTCAGAAGTTAAACGAGACATAATGACATCCTAAATCGATGCCAAAACGTTACAGCGAAAGCTTTATGTAATTAAGCAATTGCTTTTGCAAAGCTTATAAAAAAAGCTCTTTAAGATAAAAACTGCTAGATTCTTATAAATTTGGAATATAGTAACTGATTAAAATTAAATAGATTTTGAATAATTTCTTAATTTTAATAGATGTTTTTAAAGCAGTGCATATCTGCTTTATAGATAATCAAGACAAAAAAATGTATAAAAATACTCATCGCCGTGCTGAATAAGCAACATCTTTATTTTGAATAAAAAGTTCATTGTATTTCCAGGCTAGGGTGACTAAAGTATCCGACTAAATTAGATGGTTTTAATGCGATCTAACCTAAAAACAAGCATGGAGAATTTATGCGCATCTTATACCAGTTTCCACTTTCTCATTTTTGTGAAAAGGCACGCTGGATGCTGGATTACAAAGAGCTGGAATATGTCGCGCAAAACCTCATGCCGGGTGCCCATCGTGCCTTTGCCCGCCTGAAAACTGGACAAAACCGTTTACCGATTCTGCGTGATCAGGAACGGTGGATTGCGGATTCGACCAAAATCGCTCTATATCTGGATGAGCAATATCCTGAACACCGTCTGCTACCTGCAGAAGCAAGCTTGCGTCAGCAGGCACTAGATATTGATGAAATCACCCAGGAATTAGGCCGCCATGTGCGTCGCTGGATGCTGGCTCAGGCTTTATCGCATGACCATGAATCGATGGATATTCTGATTGGAGAAAAAGGCTATCTGCGCCAGTTTGAAAAATTCTCCAAGCCATTGCTAAAAACCATTTTGACCAAGGGTTATGCCTTGACTGAAGAAACACTGGAACAGTCCAAACAATTTATCAAGGATTCGGTTGAGCAGCTTAATCAGATCCGTATGGAAAAAGAAGGACCTTATCTCGTCGGTTCGCGTTTCTCTCTGGCCGATATTGCGGTTTGTTCTATTTTGGCTCCTCTATTGGCTATTCCGGGAACGCCGTGGGAGAGGGAAAGCTTTGAATCGATGTCGGATGAATACCGGGAATATCAAAGTCATCTGGCTGAGTTGCCATTAGGGCAATATATTCAAAAGATGTATCGTAATGAGCGCAATGCCCGTGTTGATTGGCGCGGTGTATAAAATTAAAAATGAAATAAAAAAACGCGCATAAAGCGCGTTTTTTTATGAGATTAGAATTAACTCCAAGGGCTGGTTTGATCAATATCACTTGTTTTACTGAAGCCACTGAGCAGTGAGCTAAAGTCAAACTTCGGCAGGGAACTACCACTTGAGATATTGGTAATAGTTTCTTTAATGGTTGGGAGGATTTCAGTAATGCTGATATTCGTAGCCGTATCAGTATTACTAATGCCGGAAATCAATTCGCTAAGATCAGGCAGTTGTAGGGACGAGTTGTTACCGACTAAATTGCCAAGACTATCCGTGAATGCATCCAAACCTAAACCCTCTAAGCTTGGCACGCCAGAACCGAGTGACCCGAGCAGGTCGCCAATTTCAGGAAACTGAACACCATCCAGAAGATCCGAGAATTGACCTTCGCTATCAATCAGCGCAATCACTGGTTTTAGTGCTGTAATCACATTGTTGAGGTCGCTGGATAAGGTGAGCAGTAATGGGTTATTCACAAAATCCAGCACCACTTGTACGCCATTCAAGACATCGTAAAGAGAATTCACGATTTCTGCCTGATCAGCGTCAAGAACGTCACTATTCGCTAATAGATTCAACAGTGGATTGATGCCTTTTAGTACATCTGCGATGGTGTCTGGCACATTACCTGAACCTGCAGAACTGATTGCAGATACCAATGTAGTCACACTACCAACCACTGTTGGTAAAACTTGGGTAAGTTGATCCATATCAATGGATGAGTTACCTGTATCAATCGATGCAAGCAGTGGCATCAGGCTTTGCGTTACAGTTTGCGCAATGGTGCCCGTATCGATATTGCCTGAATTGCTGATTAGACCACTGAGCAAATTGGTAATAGCACCGATATCAAGGTCACTGCTTGCATTGCTCATTAAGTTACTGGCTAACAGATTGACTGAACTGGTATCTAAACTACCTGTTGAGCCACCGATCAATCCGCTGATCAAGTCAACAATTGCACCGATGTCGAGATCACTAGCGGCATTGCCACTGATGAGACCACCGACTAGGTTGGCAATTTGACCAATATCTACATCGCCAAGTCCGCCAGAACCACCAATTAAGTCACTAACCAGTTCAGCAATTTGTGCGATATCAATATCGCCACCTTGAATCAAGCCACCGACGACGCCTGCAATTGCTCCGATATCAATACCATCAAATCCGCTAGAGCCACCGATTAAGCCGCTAACTAGTTGAGCGATTTGCGTAATATCAATGTCACCGCCTTGAATCAAGCCGCCGACTAGACCCGCTATTGCGCCGATATCAATGCCGCCTAATCCACCAGAACCACCAATAAGGTTGCTAACTAAGCCAGCGATTGAACCTATATCAATACCATTAAGTCCACTAGAGCCACCAATCAGACCGCTCAATAGTTGGGTGATTTGAGTAATATCAATATCACCACCTTGGATGAGACCACTGACGATACCGACGATGGCACCAATGTCTGTTCCACCAAGACCACCAGTACCTCCAATCCGGCCACTCAGCAGTTGAGTGATTTGGGTAAGATCAAGGTCGCCACCTTGCAATAAGTTGCCAGCCAGTTCAGCAATTTTACTAAGATCTAGATTACCAGTACTGCCACCCATCAATCCACTGACCAATTTGATAACTGCATTTAAATCCAGGGTTGATGTATTACTACCCATTAAACTGCCAAGTAGATTGCTGATTGAACCTATGTCAAAACTGCCACCATTGGCTTTCGTTAATTGGCTAATTAAACTGTTGATATCAAGTTTAGAAGCATTTGAGCCTGTAAATTGGCTAATTAAATCAGTGAGGGAACTGGAAGCTAAACTCTTGCCAGAAAGCAGGCTGTTTAAGAGAGAATCTAGGGAAGGGGTAGAGGGGGTAGAACCTGTAATAGAACCAATAATGCCAGAAAGACTGCCACCCAATAAACCACCAAGTAAACTCGTATTTTGTATCTCTGTCGTGAGCACTGGACTGAGTTTAGTTTTAATTGAACTAAGAATACTAAAAGCCATAATCGTTTTGCGAATTTTTATCTTGTTATGTTTGTTGTGTGTTTTAGATAAACCGCTCAATTCTTATTCAATTTCTATACAAGTGTAAATCTAAGTTGGATTAATCATGCTTTGAAAATCCAGTTATCAGCGTCATAGTTTTTATTCATAAATAGTTTAGTGATAAATAAGAATGATTTATTTAAAAAGAGACGTTTATCGAAAATTTGTTTTATACGACGAATAACCATAAACATGGTTTAAAACTGGTTATTGAGATGTTTCTGGCATTTTTTTTCAAATAACTGGTAATTTATGAAAAATTTATCAATACTATCAGCAAAACAATGATGTATTTGAATAAAATGGCAAGAGATTAAAGATGGAATTAGATCGTTTTGATAAGCACATTCTTGAAATTTTGACCCATGAAGATGTCAATCTGAATGAACTCTCGGAGAGAGTAAATTTATCTGTGAGTTCGGTACACCGCAGGATCAAGCATTTGATCGATCATAATATTATCAGTGGCTTGAAGCGCGAGATTAATTATCAAAAATTGGGCTTTAGCCTGCATGTGCTGTTGCAGGTTTCCTTAAGCAAGCATGATAGCGATACTTTTGCCAAATTTTTAGAAGAATTAGAAAATATTCCGGAAGTCATTAACGCTTTCCTGGTGACAGGACAGTCTGCGGATTTTATTGTCGAAGTTGTGGCACGTGATATGGAAAATTATAGTCAGATTCTATTAAGCCGAATCGGCAAGATCGAGCATGTCGTAGCACTGCATTCCAGCTTTGTGATCAAGGAATATAATGTTTTTAACTGTAGTGGTCTTTTAAATAAGGTTTAAAATTCCAGGCTTTTTAGCGCATATAAAAAACGCACCCGAAGGTGCGTTTTAATCTCATAGAAGATTAGGCATCGAGTTGCGCTAAAACTTCATCAGAGAATTCAACGTTGGTATAAACGTTTTGAACATCATCCAGATCTTCAAGCATATCAATCATTTTCATGATTTTTTTCGCTTGGTCGATATCTGTGATTTCAGCTTTGGTAGATGGGCTCATCACCACTTCAGCGTTATCAGATTTTAAACCTGCAGCAGCTAAAGCATCTTGTACTGTACCGAAGCTTTCAGGCGTAGTGATCACCAGGATTTCATCTTCATCCACTTCAATGTCTTCAGCACCCGCTTCAAGTGCTACTTCCATGATTTGATCTTCTAAAGACACATCTTCAAAAGTAATTTCGCCACGTTTAGTGAATAGGAAGGATACTGAACCGTTGGTACCGAGGTTACCATCAGTTTTAGTAAAGCAGTGACGTACATCAGGAACCGTACGGTTCAGGTTATCTGTCATGGTTTCAACAATAACCGCAACGCCGCCTACGCCATAACCTTCATAGGTTACTTCTTTAAGATCGTCGTTATCTTCACCACCGGCACCACGCTGAATCGCGCGATTGATCACATCACGTGTCATGTTTACAGATAATGCTTTTTCTACAACAGCACGTAGACGAGGATTACTACCCGCATCAGCGCCACCGAGTTTAGCAGCAGTTGTTAATTCACGAATGTACTTGGTAAACAACTTACCACGACTGGCATCTTGTTTTGCTTTACGATGCTTAATATTGGCCCACTTGGAATGACCCGCCATGCGAAATATGCTCCTTGTAGATTGGCTGTATGCCTATCGAATTGCGCCGATTCTACCATAAGCTCTTTTTTTGAAAAAAGAGTCTGGATTTGAGATTTAATGATAATGCCAAAAAAATAGGCAATAAAATAGAAAGGCAAAGCAATAAATGTAAATAAAAACTTAAGAAAATACCTAAATAAGAAAAGGGCAGAAGAAACATTATTCTCAAGCCCTTTTATGGAAAGTTTATTCCGGGATAATGATATCCAGACCAACATTCTCTTCATAGAGCTGCTTGATTAAAGCCAGATCATGCGCGAGATCAGTCGGGTAGATTTTGCCAAAAATCCCGCCTTGCTTGGTCTTGGAATTGGCGTACATAAGCACAATTGGCACATTGGCAGCTTTGGCAATATGCCAGAAACCGGTACGGATCGGTTTACGCGCTTCACCATTTTTGGCACGGGTGGCTTCAGGTGCGATCACCAGATTGAATTTTTCATTATTCTGAAAATGTTCAACCATTACGCTGACAATATCTTTATTGGCTTTACGGTCGACCGCGATACCACCCATGGCTTCCAGAATTGGTTTCATTGGGCCTTTGAACAGTTCTTTCTTGATCAGGGTATGAATTTTGATGTCATACATTTTAAAGAGTGCCAAAGATAGAACTGCATCCATCATGGATGTATGTTCAAATCCGACAATGACCTGTTTATCTTCGAGTACATCGGGTTCGACATGATATTGCCAACCGGCAAGTTTAAATGCAGATTCGCCAATAAATTTGTTTAGCATAAGTAGAAAGAAATAAGAGCTAACGGTATGAACTGCATAATTTCTTCCTGTTCTTATTCACAGTCAATAGGCTTTATTTCAAATTCATTAATAATATGAAAAATCCAAGATCAAAAAAGTATATTCAATAGTTTTTTAAGACCTGAAAGATATAAATAAATACTTAATAATCCTTAGGAAATATCATCTTATATAAAATAAGTCTTAAAATGATGAAAAAATGACTATCCAGCACAAATTTTAGTTATTAGACTTTTGTCGAAGAAAAGAAGAAATTGTGTCTTTTCTATTTTCTGGTCATTTTCTCTCTGAGATTGAAACCTATGACGTATATTACAGCTTTCATGTTCTCAATGCTTCTTTTAGCACTGGTTATTGTATGGTCTTTAATCGAAATCTATATGGATTTGCGTAAAGACGAGAAATTGGAATCAGAATTTTAGCCTTTATAGATTTTTAAAGAATATTTCCTGTGATTATATTTCCATATATAATAGTTGGTATTTTTATTGATTATGGATATATTGAGACGTAAAAGCGATCAATTTATCGATTTGATATTCGAATAATTAGCGTAGCTCTCTTTATTTTAGATAGAAAATATAGATGTCATATTAGGGCTTTGCTAACTCAAATTAGACTGAAGTCTTAAATCCTAAACAGGGCAGTTATTAAGGATAAAAAATGATTGCTGGCTAAGTGTGCAAGCAGCAAGAAAAGTACTTGTTTTTTGATCTAATCTTGGCTAGTATTCAATGCGCCTGAACTAGTTGAAATATAACAAATTCAGTCTATATAGGGCCTATAGCTCAGTTGGTTAGAGCAGCGGACTCATAATCCGTTGGTCGACAGTTCAAGTCTGTCTGGGCCCACCAAATTTATCAAGCACTTAGAAGCATTTCTTCTAGGTGCTTTTTTAATTCCAGATTCCATGTAAGCACTATGTATTTAATTAAAATAAAGTATAGAAGTAGGGCCTATATTATCGGCCTATATAATAGGAAATAGAATAACTTCATAAAAGGTAGGATTTTGGTAGGTAGTCTTCTCTATAGATTTATTCCATACTTCTATTACGGTGAGAGCCCCTAGTAATAATAGAGAAATGGTAGAAGGAATCAAACCATAGCTTTTAAGGAAATTACAGATTAAAAAAACGGTTTACTTATCCCTTATGTTTATTTTATAAGGATAGAGAGGCACAAGTAGTCAAAATCTTTAAAACGGCGCTGTAAGCCCCTATGTAAGTCAACTCTCCACTCGATGGGCTTACATTTTCTTACAACCCTGCTCACGCTTTTTGAAAGCGGGCCAAGAAAACGTATCCCCATACGATCATTTTGGCTTATCCTAAATCCTTGAGAGGATAAGGAGCAGGGATTGTTCTTTTTTCAAAAAATTAATTAGCTCAAAACAGGAACTACATATTTTTATTTTTTAAATAGGATAAGAGAATATATTTGATAGAAATAAAATAATATATCTTCCTACAAGATGATTTCTGTCCTCAATTTAAATTTATTACAGGTTTAAAAGTTAAAATTAAATAACTGCTACTATTTAAATGTCCTGAAATTTAAGTAATATCTGATGCACTGACTGACTCTTTGGCATCAGTTCAATCAAGCGTTTTACTGCATCAATTGCTTCTGGGAAACGTGCTACATGTTTAAGCAATATATCCGTTTCATTAGCTTTAAAAATGGCATCACTGAGTCGTAGTTCCAGACAATTCCGCCAGGCACATAGAAATGGACTTTCAGTCTTTGCCAAAAATACACCTGTATATAGTTTCAAAGCAGAATCGATATAACCGGCATCCAGAGACTGTTCTGTTTGCAGGAAATCAGCTTCTACATGGGCAAGTAGACGATAAGGCCGTGAACCCAACATGCCACCTAATAGATCTCTAAGTTGCGACATTTCTGCTTTTAAGGTGCCCATACTCACTTTGCGTTCGCCATAGAGCGCCTGATGCAGATTATCCAGACTTAAACCTTGTGGACATAAAGCTAAAATCGCAAGAATTTCAGTCTGACGTGGCGTAATTGTTAGAGCTTTACCATTAAAAATGACCTGCGGGACAGAAAAGGCACGAATATATAAATGCTGTCTTTGTGATTCCAATAAAGCAGATTGAATAATGGAGGCACAGCGTTCTGCTGCCAGTAGTCCAAAACTATTATGCTTTTGCCATTCAGTGGACAAGGCAATTACACCCCGAATGTGTTTGGAATACGGATCAATAATGGGTGCAGCATAACAGGCCATATCTTGGACCGATGGCATGTAATGTTCGCTAGAAAACACACAGCTAGACTGTTGGGTTTTGATCGACAGCGCGAGAGCATTGGTGCCGACCAGTTCTTAACGCCACTGACCACCTTCAATGAGATGCACATTTTCAGCCACCTTACGCATTTCAGGACTGGATGCTGTCCACACTACAGTGCTACCTACATCTCCTAGAGCTAATACCATAGAAGACTGTTCGGCAATGTGTTTAAGGTTCTCAGCGCAATATTGCAAAGCATGACTTAAAGTTGAGGGTGAACGCACTTTCTTGAGATCGAGGAGTGGGGCAGCTAAACGATCTTTGGGGATATGAGCTACAGACGAGCGCTGCCATGAACTGACAATGCTCTGTTCTAGTTGTGCAGCATGAGATAGCGACAAACTACTGCTTTGGCGTAACTGATCAATTTTTTGTCTGTGTAGTATCAGATTTTGCTCTGTCATCATTCCTTATTCTCACAATAATTCATGATTTACACCCATTGTAATTATTATTGTTTTTATGAAGAATCAAAAGAAATGTAAACCTGTCGTATTTCAAACCTTTTTCTAACTTTATGACGATTATCTTAATCTAATAATATGAAGAAGTACCTTATACCATAGCTGTAGATGCGACTTCGTCACATTAAAATAGGTACAGGTAATACATATGCGTGATATTGATCCGAATTCGCTTGGTCTAAAAATTCATTATAAAAATCTTTTAGTGGGTAATAGATCATTCTAAGTAAAGGCGAAAAATATTTTGATCATTTCTTCTTAGTAAGTACTAAAGCAGATTCTGGTTCACTTTTTTATGATCTTTTTCAAACTAAAAAGCAGCTTTCAAATTTCAATTTTATAGAGAAAATTTAAGGAATTTCTAAAAGCATTAAATACTGGCTAGTAGTTAGCTGCACTGTAATGATGCCGGCAAAATTATTTGAACGAATTTATAGAAAGCCTGAATCTATCTTCAGTTTTTTTCGAATCTCTCTAAGCCTGATATTGACTGAATCAGGCGTTATATAGCCTATAGAATAGTTTAAAGCTCAATTTATTGTCTTGTAAAAACCTTATTGATTAAAGATAACTTCTATAAATCAGTAACCTATGAAATGATGATATTTGAATAGAAAGAAAACTTTAAAAAGCAGACGAAGTGTATTTGACAGAATGTAAAAATATGTTAATAAATATAATATGATTTTTAAACCAAAAATCATGGATGTTTCAGGAAGAAAGATCAGGAAGCTGATAAAAAATAATTACAGGAGTTTTAGCAATGCTTCAATTATTAAAAAAAATATTTTGTCTGCACATTTATGAATACCAGCAAATGGAGGAAATTGGGGCAGATTGGGAATGCCGCAAATGTGGTACCCAAAGAGATTAAAAAATACTGCAAGAAAAAGTGAGCGATATGCTCACTTTTTTATATCCATTATATTTAATCTAAACTCATATCCATTAAAATCATTACCAGTACCACATGATGAGAAGGCTTAAATGAGCAAAGATTTCCATGCCAAAACCTATATTGTAGATGAAAATCTGGCTGACACTTTACACTGGTTAAGCCTGCATCAGGACTGTTATGACTCTTTTAGTTTTGATGCACTGACGCAGGAACTGGTCGTACATCATGCCAATGGAACAGACCAGATCCGGATCGGTGATTATCTCAATGCCAGTTATGGCATTTTAATTACTGCGCATAACTTTTCAGCATCTTGAATTATTTCAATTAACTTGCCATTGCATCAGTCGCCAATGCGCGGATGCTTGGCTTAGGTTGTTCTGCTACCAGTCCCAATTTTTCAAAGAGCTGCTGGTCACGACCTTTGGCTGTATTTGGAGTCGTTAGCAGTTTTTCGCCTGAGAAAATCGAGTTGGCACCCGCCATAAATGCTAATGCCTGATCTGAGTCAGTCAGTGATTCACGGCCTGCCGAAAGACGAATATAACTTTTTGGCATCAGAATGCGGGCCACTGCAATAGTTCGAATCCATTCAATCACATCCAGTTTTTCAACATCTGCCATCGGTGTGCCTTCGATTGGCACCAGCATATTGATAGGCACAGATTCCGGATGAATTGGAAGGGTAGAAAGCTCAAACAATAAACCGATCCGGTCATTACGACTTTCACCTAAGCCGACAATGCCACCACTACACACTTTTAAACCCGCTTGACGCACATGATCCAGTGTATCCAATCGGTCATCAAAACTGCGGGTACTGATAATATGTGAATAGTATTCACGTGACGTATCCAGATTGTGGTTGTAATAATCCAGTCCTGCATCTTTCAGGCGTTCTGCCTGTGAGGCATTCAGCATGCCCAAGGTCATACAGGTTTCTAAACCCAGTGCTTTGACTTCACGTACCATGTCCAGTACATAAGGCATATCACGTTCATGCGGATTACGCCACGCTGCTCCCATACAGAAACGAGAACTGCCAGAAGCCAGTGCTTCTTTTGCTTCCTGAATTACTTTTTCTACTGCAATGCGTTTTTCTGCTTCGAGTTTGGAATCATAATGTGCGGACTGAGAACAGTATTTGCAATCTTCCGGGCATTTACCGGTTTTAATAGAGAGCAGGGTACTGACCTGAACGGCATTGGCATCAAAATATTGACGATGAACCTGTTGAGCCTGAAAGAGCAAATCCATTAAAGGTTGTTGATACAGGGCCTCAATTTCTGCACGAGACCAATCATTACGTATCGGATCAATACTGTTCATCTGTCCATCCTTGTTCATATTTATTTATCAGGCTCCATCTTAAGTAAAAGTATCGCCGTCTTCATTAGCAAAATATGACCTTATAGAAAAAACAAAACCCACACAAGGTGGGCTTTGTTGTTGAACTCTTGATCAGACTTTATTCACGATGATTTCCGTGAATATTCTGATTTTGTAAATCACTACGATGTTGCTTGTTTAATACACGTTCATCTTGTTCGTGCTGGTTATTTTTTGGAGAGCCAAGCGGGCCATGTTGTGACTGCTGCTGTTGCTGTTGTTGCTGCTTCTGGTGTTGATGTTGCAACTCTTCAAGCTGTTCCTGATTTTGATGTTGTGTATCAGATGACTTTTGCATATCCACCTCCGGCTTTATTTCTATTCTTTTTCCTTTATGCCATAGCTTGCACAGTAACTGTGTAAGGCTTTGACGAGAAAATGTGAACCGAAGTAAAAATTGAAAATTACCGGGATTTTGCCAGTTGTTCCTGTATGGCCCAGTCAATATGAACTTGTACAATCTCATCATGTTGATTTTTTTGAGCTTGTAATGCCTGAACAATCTGTGGATCAAATGGCGCATTACCCAAGCCGATCGCAATATTGCGCATAAAGCTTTGATAGCCAGTGCGGCGTAATGGACTGCCTTCAGTTGAGTTTAAAAATGTAGCTTCATCCCATTGCCAGAGATCCAGTAAACTCACTTGATCCAGTCCATGTCGGGGATGAAAATCTTCAATCGTAGTTTTTTGAGCAAAACTGTTCCACGGACAAATCAACTGACAATCATCGCAACCAAAGACCCGGTTACCAATTCCTCGACGTAACTCCTCTGGAATGATTCCTTTATATTCAATAGTTAAATAAGCAATACAGCGGCGTGCATCCAGCATATAAGGTTCAACAATAGCCTGTGTGGGGCAAATATCAATACAGGCTGTGCATGAACCACAATGTTTGCTTTCAGGTTCATCAAAAGGCAGTTCCAGTGAGCTAAACAGTTCTCCTAAAACAAAAAAAGATCCGGATTTTTTGTGGATTAATAAAGTGTGTTTGCCGGTCCAGCCCATACCCGCACTTTCGGCCAGAGATTTTTCAAATACAGGTGCAGAGTCTGCAAAGGGACGGGATTCAAATTTACCGACTTTTTCCCGAATTTTTGCAGCCAGCATTTTTAGGCGCCCGCGCATGGTTTTATGATAATCACGACCACGGGCATAACGGGCAATAATTGCAGAATTTGGTGCATAGGGTACTAGACGCGGTTCTGGAAGATCGACCAGATAGTCCATTCGTACACAGATCACGGATTTGGTATTAGGAATAAGCAGTGTGGGATCGGCACGTTTTTCCAGATTTTCTTCCAGAAACTTCATATCACCGTGATAGCCGCGGTCTAAATATTCCTGCAAGCGAGCTAATTCTGCTTGAGCATCCGGTTTGGCAATGACACAATCAGAAAAACCCAGCTCTCGTGCCTGCGCTTTGATCCACGCCTTCAGTTCATTTGGATCTTGTTGATAAACTTGGATTTGCGCTTGGGAATCGGGTGTTGTCATAAACCAGAAACAGGAAATAAGAAATGCAGCAGCAAGTTTATCATAGCCGCAATATACAAGCATGGGAGCAGCGCTGGTTTGGCAAGCAAAATAGTTCTTATGGTTTGATGCAACAGGTAGCATGGTCGATTGCGCAGCGACTCATCCCTTTGTTGGAACAACAGCAATTGACCCGAATCGCTGTGTGTTGCGGTCAGGGTAATAATGCCGGTGATGGTTATCTGATAGGTAAATATTTAAAACAGGCCGGTTTTGAAATAGATATTTATGCAGCAGAACCCGATCCATCACAGGATCTGGCTCAAGCAATCCGGGAAACTCAGCAAATCGGTATACCCGCTTATTCAGGTTTTAATTTTCAGAAACAATATGATGTCTATATTGATGCCTTATTTGGGATCGGCTTGAACCGTGATCTGAATGAAAATTGGCAACAGATTATTCAAAGCATTAATGCCCAGCAAGGTCTTAAAATTGCAGTGGATATTCCAAGCGGACTGCATGCCAATACAGGCCAGTCTTTGCCGGTTGCCATTAAGGCAGATCATAGTTTTACTGTTTTAGGTTTAAAGGCGGGACTATTTACCGGACGAGGCAAAGAATATGCCGGCAAGGTAGAGGTCATCTCGGTTATTCCTCCTGATGCTGAACTTGTGCTCATCGCTCAACTTTCCTCGACTCAAATTCATCTGCCTAAACGTGAAGCTTTTGGACATAAGGGCAGTTATGGGCATGTGCTCGTAATTGGGGGACATGCTGATATGGGTGGGGCGGTCATTATGGCGGCTGAGGCAGCTTTTGCTGCTGGTGCAGGTAAGGTCACTGTGGTTTGTGATATCAAACATCATACCGCTATTTTGTCACGTGCTCCGAATATCATGCTGCGTGATATTAATGCGCTAGATGCTGAGCAACGCCAAGCTTTAGTTCGTCATGTGGATGCTGTCTGTTTTGGTATGGGGTTAGGACGAGATACTTGGGCTGAACAGCAATATAAATACTGGTTTGACCTGATTCAGCAATCAGAACTGGAGACAGTTCTCGATGCAGACGCCTTGTGGTTTCTGGCAAAATCACCACAAAAGTTGAATGCCCATACTTATGCAACACCACATCCGGGTGAAGCGGCTACTTTGTTAGAAATGAAAGCATCAGAAGTCGAAGCAGATCGTATTCAGGCAATTCAACAGCTCCAGCAAAAATATCAGGGACAATGGGTGCTCAAAGGTTCAGGTAGCCTGATTTTAGAAGATGCTCTTTTCATCTGTACCGCAGGCAATGCCGGTATGGGAACCGGAGGAATGGGAGATGTACTTGCTGGCATGATCGCAAGTTTGAAAGCCCAATTTAAAGATGCCATTCATTTACATGAGATCGTAACTTTGCACGCACTTGCAGGCGATTTGCTGGCAAAAAATGGGGAGCGCGGCTTGCAGGCACAAGATATGAAACATGCCATTTACCAGGTTGTGAACCACTAAGGACAATAAAAATGCAGGCCATTCATTTGATCATTCAGGGCAAAGTGCAGGGCGTGGGCTACCGTCGCTGGTTTGAACAACAAGCAATTCAATTAGGTTTAAAGGGTTTTGTGCGTAATCTGGAAACAGGCGAAGTTGAGGCTATCATTGTGGGGAAGGAAGCGATTGTTCAGGACATGATCCAGCTCAGCAGAACTGGACCACAACGTGCAGAAGTCACTGCAATTCATCAGCAGAAATTGACTCTTCAGGACGCTGATTTTCAGGATTTTAAAGTATTAACTAAAGACTAACGACGACGGGTGCTGACCCGGCTGCGTCCGCGTGCCATACCGCCTAAGGCATTCAATACGGCCATTTTACTCATGCTGCCTGAAGCATGAGCATGACAAATCGCAGCAGCAAGTGCATCGGCAGCATCTTGTTGCGGTTTGATTGTCAGGTTCAGAATACGCATAACCATCATCTGAACCTGTTCTTTGTCTGCAGCGCCATAGCCCACAACAGACTGTTTGATCTGCCGTGCCGTATATTCGGCAACTTTCAGATCCAGATTCACCAAGGCTGCGACTGCCGCACCACGAGCCTGACCCAGTTTGAGAGCAGAATCCGGATTTTGTGCCATAAACACCTGTTCCACCGCAGCCTCGGTCGGGCCGTAAAATTTGACAATCCGTTCGACACCAGCAAAGATTCGTTTTAAACGTTCAGGCATTTCCGCTGTTTCAGTTCTAATCGTTCCTGCATCAACAAAAGTGAGTTTTGAACCTTCTTTCTGGATGATACCGTAACCTGTTAGACGCGAACCGGGATCAATCCCAATAATTAATGACATGCCTGCACTTTAAAAATAAAATAATGCCCATATTGTTACATAAGCGTATCAAAAAAGCTTGATCCTGATGAAGCAGTTGATTACAGCATCCTAATATTTATTTTACTGAGATTAGATTAATTTTCATGAAATTATTTCTTATTATCCTGGCCGGCTTAGTCCTCGAAGTATTTGTATGGATTGGCGTGGGTGACCTTGTCGGGAGCATGTGGTACGTATTTTTCTGGTTCGTAGCGGCCTTCTTTATCGGTATGAACCTGATCCGGAAATATTCGGCCGGTGTAATGCCACAAATGCAGCAAATGCAGATGGGACAGATGAGTGCAGATCCAGCATTATCAAATAATTTGCCTAAAATCTTAGCCGGCTTTTTCCTGCTGATTCCTGGTTTGATTAGTGATGTGCTTGCGGTATTAATGCTGATTCCACCTGTACAACGTGCTTTCCAGGCAGCCATGATGAAAATGATGATGAAACGTCAGCAAGCCATGATGGAAAAAATGATGGGTGGCATGATGGGCGATGTCGGTGGCGGTGCAGGTCAAAACCCGTTTGCTGAAATGATGCGTCAAATGCAGGATATGCAGAACCAGCAGGGTGGTCATGGCGATTCAACCATTATTGATGGTGAAGCTCGTGAAGTGACCCCGGAAGCCAAGAAAATTGAAATGAAAGATGTGAACAAGAAATAAAATCACGCTTTCAATATAAATGCTTCAAGCCGAATCTCATGATTCGGCTTTTTTATTGGAACTTTCTAATTTCATTAAACAAAAGTTATAATAGTTTTTTTACCATTTGATCTTTTTTAAATGTCCTTGCTTTTTACCATCTGTTTTCTGCATTTTGTTGCTCAATTAAGCCCGGGTCCTGACATTTTACTTATCGCAAAAAGTGCTGCTTCTACGACACGTATGAATGCCTTAAAGGTGATTGCCGGAATTTCAGCGGGGATCGTGGTTTGGGTGATATTGACGCTAGCTGGCTTTACCGTACTGATCGATCAGTTTCCCTGGATTCAGCAAGTATTGATGGTCATCGGTGGGTTATTTTTGGCCAAAATGGGCTGGGCCATGCTAAAAGGTGGATGGCAAGGTTTTCAGAACAGGCATCAAGCTCAAGATGATTTAAATACGGTAGAAACACCAAAAAGTTACTTTATGCAGGGTTTATTGACTAATCTGTCGAATCCTAAAACCCTGATCTATTTCAGTAGCGTATTTTCACTTGCACTGAGCTCATCAGCTTCTGATTATTTAAAAGCGCAACTGGCAGTGATTATTCCGCTGCAAACCTTTATTACTTTTACTTTACTGATGCTATTAATTTCCCATCCCAAAATTAAAGAGGCTTACCAGCGATCAGGAAGTTATATCGATATGATTTCAGGCGGATTATTCCTGATTTTTGCAGTCTGGTTATGGTATGACGCGCTAGTTCTAATGAACTAAAAATCTTAATTTGATGGAGTGACAGAGGAGTTTTCGTTAGAAAGCTGCTGTGCAGTGGAAGCGTCAGAAACTGGATGATCCTGTTTCTGCACTGGAGACTGATAACGATTCGGTTTAAGGGTGGCCTCAGTATTTTCCGAACCCTGATAACTGCGACTGCGATTGGCACGCTCACGTAAGCCGCCTTTTTTAATTAACTGAACCATTTTCATCTCTCACTGCAAGATGACTTATTGTAATTCAAATTTTCTATTCTGGCAGCGTTTCATATTCAAATTAAAAACGCATAAAAAAGACCTGATCCAAGTCAGGTCTTGCTGGAGGATAAAAAATTAGCGCGGACGTTTATTATCTTGTTGCAGCACATCAAATAAAGACGACTGAGCTGGCACTTCCTGCTGCTGTGACTGGATATAAACATGCATTACCTTGAACGCGATTGCAGTAACCAGACAGGCCACCAGACATAAAATCCAAAAACCATAAGGGCTGCGAATATTATGTGAGCCACAGGCATGACATTCTTTTTGGCCAGCTTCCACAACTTTATCGCAGCACGCACAGTGATATTGATAGTACATTGCTAAGCTCCATTACATTTCTGATATTTTTTTTGTTATCTTTCACGGACTTTTATTTCAGGTCTGCATGTCATGTTAATGATGCAATTAGACGCTGACAAGTCATATAACAAAAAGTTACCCAAGTCTCAGTGAGGAAAACAAATAATAATTGGCTAAGTACATAACATCATTAAGTTATTCCGAGAAATTTCTCTGGAATAATTAACTATGCTATCTATCAATTCATAAGCAATTTTTGAACCAGTTCGAGTGGAGCTTAAGAACAACAAGTATAAAATGGGAAATAGACAGGGCAAAAACTTAGATGAATTGATCTGCCCTAAAAAATAGAATGATATGGAATATATTTTGCTTATTTTTTAACTATTCGTTGCACTGTATTAAGTCTATAAAAATGTTTAATTTCAATAATTTTTATGAAAGTGCATTATAAACTTAAGGAACAATACTGATCTCATGAAGAAAATATCACTGTTTTTATCATCCTTGCTCTATATGAGCAGTCTTTATGCACAATCGGATATTGAAAAGGAAGTTATTGCCCAGTTTCAGCAGGATTTTAATGCGCAAAATTATGCAGCAATTTTTGAAAAGTTTTCACCTGAAGCGAAAAAGGCGATTCCTTTAAATATGTTTGAAAAAGTCTCTAAAGACTTACAGCAGCAACTCGGCAAAATACAAAGTCTTAAGTATATAGAGTCTAAAGGTAAAGAGACTGCAGTCTATAAGGCCAACTTTGAAAAAGACCGTCTGAAACTCAGCATGAGTTTGAATAATGATCAACAGATTTCCGGCCTTTTATTTACGCCCTATATCGAATCTACCGCAGCAAATAATAAGACAGTCAATGCTATTCAAGGCTATCCAAAAGCGATTGCAGAGAAAATTTATCAGGCTACTCGTACTTTTCCAGAGCAGACTCAAGTGGCTATAGCGGTATTAGATCAAGACCAAATCCATTACTATGGGGTACAGAAACATAAGGAAAAAATCCAGGCCAAGGCCAATCAGGATAAAATCTTTGCAATTGGTTCTCTGACCAAAGTAATGACATCAACCATATTGGCTGAACTGGTGACACAAAATAAAATTAAACTCGATGACAAGATTAATCCTTATTATGCCTTTCCATTCAAGGAAAATATCCAGATTCGCTTTCAGGATTTAGCCAATCATACGTCTGGACTGCCACGACTACCGAGTAATTTGGAAGTAGATGATGATACTGATCCATATAAGGAATATGATGCAGCTAAACTGGAAGAATATTTAAAAAATTCCTTAGAGCTTGAACATGCAAATAACAGTGGAAAAGTGCCACATTATTCTAATTTGGCTGTGGCTTTATTGGGACAGAGTTTGAGTCAATCACAAAATAAGGATTTTGCTGAGTTACTTAATGAATATGTCTTTAAAAAGTATGGGATGAAACATAGCTATACCTCGCTTGATCAAGCAGCTAAGCAGCTTGTACCTGCATTTGATGCCCAAGGAAAAGAAATCACCACTTGGGTATTTGATACCTTTTTACCTGCGGGCGGCGTACTCTCTACAGCTTCAGATTTAACCAGATTTGCACAAGCTCAGCTCGATGCAAAAAATGCGGCAGTACAATTAACTCAGCAAGCAACCACAGAACAAGCAGGTAGCTACCAATTGGGATTGGGCTGGTTTGTGCGAGAACAGGAAAATGGCACCAAAATCATCTGGCATGGGGGAAATACCGCAGGGCATTCTGCTATTTTGATGATTGATTTAAACAAGAAGAAAGCAGTCACGATTTTAGCTAATATTGCTGCTGTACATCCTGAAATGGGAAATATTGAAAAACTGGCTGCTCAACTTTTACAGGAATAAGTCAGCTTTAAGATATAAAAAAGCCCGCATTACGCGGGCTTTTTTAATTCATGAATTTTAAGGATTACTGACCAGAACGGATGATGTAGTCGAAGGCAGATAATGATGCTTTGGCACCTTCACCAGTCGCGATGATGATCTGTTTGTAAGGAACAGTGGTACAGTCACCTGCAGCAAACACACCTTTGACATTGGTTTCATTGCGCTCGTTAATCACAA
>NZ_VPDQ01000028.1:0-37913 GCF_013417535.1 Acinetobacter sp. YH12241
AAAGTTGGGTGTATTTCTTCATTGTGTGCTTTCCAATTGCGAGTTGAAAAAGTCTAATGATTCTATGAATACACCTAACTTTTTCAACTAACTACAAATGTGTTGCACTTGGGATTTGAATCTGCGTTTCTCTATTTTGCCTGATTAAGGGTGATGCAGTTTTAGTCATCACATATCACCCCAAAAATTTAATTTTACCTACTCCCTAATTGAGAAAGACAGGATTAGAATGCAGCATCTTTTTGCATGCAACTTCGTATGTCTGACTCATCTTCCGCTTCTTCCGTCACCAAGCAATGGATTGGTGTCATCGCTTTAGCCTGCGCGGCTTTTATTTTTAACACCACCGAATTTATTCCTGTGGCATTACTGAGTGGAATCGGGCAAAGCTTTGCCATGTCCGCCACTCAGGCCGGCATCATGCTGACCATTTATGCCTGGATCGTGGCCCTACTATCTCTTCCGATCATGCTGCTCACTAAAGCCATAGAACGGCGTTTTCTACTGATGCTGGTCTTTGCGGTCTTTATTTTAAGTCATGTGCTGTCCTATTTTGCCTGGAGTTTTAGCACGCTGGTGATCAGCCGGATAGGGATTGCCATCGCACATGCCTTGTTCTGGTCGATTACCGCTTCACTCGCGGTTCGGGTCGCACCGAAAGGTAAAGAGTTTCAGGCACTTGGTTTATTAGCCACAGGAACGGCGATGGCGATGGTGCTCGGTATTCCATTTGGCCGGATGATTGGTGAGGCGTATGGCTGGCGTAATAGTTTTGCCCTGATTGCGTGTCTCGCATTGATCATTTGCCTGATTCTGGCCAAAACCTTGCCATTGCTTCCAAGTGTCAATTCAGGCTCCCTCAGCAGCTTAAAAAGCCTGATCAAACGTCCAAGCCTGATGCTAGTCTTTACCCTCACCATTCTGGTGATTACGGCGCAGTTTACCGCTTATAGCTATATTGAACCATTCTCCCTGAATATCGCCCGCTTTGATTCAGCCCAGACCACAACTTTACTTCTGGTTTATGGCGGAGCAGGATTCCTGGGTTCTTATCTGTTTGGCCGCTTTGCCGCACAGTTTCCGAAAATGACTATTCCTGCTTTTACTTTTGGACTGGTTATTTCCATGCTGCTGTTATTGCCACTATCGAGCACAGTAACAGGCCTCTCTGGCTTATCTCTGCTGTGGGGTTTGAGCATCATTGGTTTCAGCCTGGCCCTACAATCCAAAACCCTGAACCTGGCTACAGATGCCACAGATGTTGCCATGGCCATTTATTCAGGCCTGTATAATGTCGGGATTGGCGGAGGAGCTTTGCTTGGCAGTATGGTCACGCTTCAGATCGGGCTATCGAGCATTGGCTGGGTAGGCGCAGGGCTGGCGATCCTTGGATTTCTGCTTAGTCTTTATTTGGTTCAGCGTTTGGACTTTCTGCCCAAAGCTGCTGATTAAACGCTGCTTTTTGTAAAATAATTTGTGATTATGCACAAAATCTGTCATGCTCATTTGATATTGAGCAATTGCTCAAACAGAATTGAGTTTGAACAAGGGGAGTAGCCTCCTCCAAACGTTTAAGAATGAAGTTTCAGTTTTTGAACGTGTCAGAATATCGTCATTACACTTTGCAAAAAGTCGGTATCTGAGCATCTTGGA
This sequence comes from Acinetobacter sp. YH12241, assembly GCF_013417535.1. Classification (NCBI taxonomy): domain Bacteria; kingdom Pseudomonadati; phylum Pseudomonadota; class Gammaproteobacteria; order Moraxellales; family Moraxellaceae; genus Acinetobacter; species Acinetobacter sp. YH12241. The sequence continues at coordinate 1,654 of NZ_VPDQ01000028.1, forward strand.
ATGCGACTGGATCTCATCCAGTAGAGCACAAAGATGTAGGCAAGACCTTGATCATGTTGTTATAGATGTATTTCATCTGGCAGCAGGTCAAGGTTTTTTTATGGCCGGTTGTCAGATGTGGAGAATTCCCATGGAAACAATTGGTACACCTTGGCTGTATCTGGCTTTTTTCATTATCGTTGCAGTGATGCTGGTCATCGATTTTATCGGCTTTAAGCATCAGCACGGACAGCCCATAAAAGTGCGCACTGCCGCCTACTGGAGTGTTGCCTGGGTCAGTATAGCGACTATGTTTGGCGGTGCATTATGGCTGTATCTAGAACAGACTTCAGGTGCTGCTCTGGCAAATCAGAAAGTAATGGAATACTTTGCCGGTTATTTGCTGGAAAAATCTCTGGCAATTGATAATGTCTTTGTCTGGCTGATGATCTTTGCTGCCTTTGCTATTCCTCCTGCACTGCAACGCCAGCTGCTGCTCTATGGCGTTTTGGGTGCCATTATTCTGCGGACCATCTTTATTTTTATTGGCGCATGGTTCGTACAGGAGTTCTCGTGGATTCTGTATATCTTCGGTGCTTTTCTGGTTTATACCGGTTTTAAATTCCTGCGCGGCCAAGGAGAAGAGCATACCGATATTGAAGATATGGCAGTTCTGAAATGGCTACGCAAACATATCCGGATTACGCCGCAAATGCGTGGCAATAAATTTTTTGTGCATCAGAACGGTGTCCTGTGGGCAACGCCATTATTTCTGGTGCTGATTCTGGTGGAAGCTTCTGATGTGATCTTTGCGGTAGACTCGATCCCAGCCATTTTCGCTGTCACCACCGATCCCTTTATTGTTTTAACAGCGAACCTGATGGCGATTCTGGGTCTGCGTGCCATGTTCTTCCTGCTCGCTGGTGCTGCATCAAAAATGTACTATCTGCCTTATGGCCTCGGGATCATTCTGGTCTTTATCGGCTTCAAGATGCTGATGCTGGAAGTATTCCATATGCCGATCTGGATTTCCCTGAGCTTTATTGTCATTGTGCTGACGATTACCGCATGGTTATCAATCCGTCATAGCAAAAAATACAATGAAACAGCGCTATAAATAATTGCTTCGTCATTCCTGATAAGTCCGCAAAATGCGGGCTTTTTTTATTTCAGGCCAGTGATCGTTTTGGCTACTTTAATTAGCATCATTTTCTTTATTTAAATCTAATTTAAAAATCTCGTGATAATTGCTTTGATCTTGGCCGCTATTTTGCATTGTTAAAATTTGGGGATTTTTAGTTGTGTATTTCCCATACAGGCTAGAACTTTTCAGCTACAATCAATCGAAAAAATTACAAAGTGCAGGTTTTCAATGTCTTCTTACATTGCGACGACAGCTATCCGTGGTCGTTTCCTCGATATCCAGAATACAGTTGCCCAAGCACGTGAAATTCACGACCAAGTGCGTTATATAGAAGATGGTTTACTCATCATAAAAAATGGAATAATCCAGTGGTTTGGCTCATGGCAGGAAGGTCAGCAGCAGCTCCCTGAAGGTCTGGATATTACTTATTATCCTGAACAGCTCATCATTCCGGGTATGATCGATACCCATATCCATTTCCCGCAAACTGAAATGGTCGGTGCTTATGGGGAACAGCTACTAGAATGGTTAAATACTTATACCTTCCCGACTGAGATCCAGTTTCAGGATCCGGCGTATAGCCAGAAAATTGCACAGTTCTTTATTCAGGAATTGCTGAAAAATGGTACAACCACAGCTTTGGTGTTCTGTACCGTTCATCCAGCCTCGGTAGAAGCACTGTTCGAAGCGGCTACAGCACAGAATATGCGTCTGATTGCCGGTAAAGTGCTAATGGACCGCCATGCACCTGAAGCCCTGACGGATACTGCAGAATCTGCCTATAGCGACTCTAAAGCCCTGATTGAGAAATGGCATGGTAAAGGACGTAATCTTTATGCGATTACGCCACGTTTTGCTCCGACCTCAACGCCTGAACAGCTGGAAAAAGCAGGGCAGTTAAAAGTCGAATATCCAGATGTTTATATCCATACTCATCTCAGTGAAAACAAAAATGAGATTGCCTGGGTAAAAGAACTCTTTCCGGAACGTGAAGGCTATCTGGATGTCTATCATCATTATGGACTGACCGGCGCTAAATCCGTATTTGCGCATTGTGTGCATCTGGAAGAAGGGGAGTGGGATTGTATGCATCAAACCGACTCTGCGATTGCCTTCTGTCCAACCTCAAACCTGTTCCTGGGTAGCGGTTTATTTCCGCTGAAGAAAGCCTGGGATAAAGGCGTGAAAGTCGGCTTAGGTACCGATATCGGGGCAGGAACCTCCTTTAATCAGCTGCAAACCCTGAATGAGGCTTATAAAGTGCAACAGCTGCAAGGAGAAAAACTTTCGGCTTTTGAGTCGCTATATCATGCGACCTTGGGTGGTGCGAAAGCCTTAAGTCTGGATGACCGCTTGGGGAATTTCAATGTGGGCAAAGAAGCAGACTTTGTGGTGCTTGATCTCAATGCCACAACCTTACAACAACTGCGGCAGAGCAGAGCCAAAAATATTGAAGATGCTTTTTTTGCACTGACCATGCTGGGAGATGACCGTAATATTGCAGCAACTTATGTCTATGGACAGGCTGTCTATGTCAAGGCCCAATAAATCGCGTCAGCGCAGGATCATTTTGGCTGCAATCGTCGCTGTCTGTGCCTTTGCGCTGAAGAGAGATTCACAGCAGCCCAAAAATTGATTACATTTACAGCAAGTAAAACAGGTGCATCTCAAGCAAGGATGTATTAAAATTGCTGCAATTCAGGTGTTGCAGGTCAACACCTTTTTTATTTTGCTATTTTTATTTTTTAGGTATCTACCCATGACCGTTCAAATGAGCGTAATGATTTCCGCTGAAGAAATTCAAGCTAAAGTCAAAGAGCTTGGTGCTAAAATCGATGCACACTATGCCAATAGTGACAAAGAGCTTGTACTTATCGGTTTGTTACGCGGTTCAGTGATTTTCATGGCAGACTTGTGTCGTGCCATTACCAAGCCACATGAACTCGACTTCATGACTGTATCCAGCTACGGCGGCGGTACGATTTCGAGCCGTGATGTCAAAATCCTGAAAGATCTGGACGGTGAAATCCGTGGTAAAGATGTGCTAGTGGTTGAAGATATTATTGACTCAGGTAATACCTTAAGCAAAGTCCTGGAAATCCTGCAAACCCGTCAGCCAAACTCAATTGAACTGTGCACTCTGGTGAGTAAACCTTCACGTCGTGAAATCGAGCTGGAAGTAAAATTCCTAGGCTTTGAAGTCGAAGACAGGTTCATTGTTGGTTATGGCCTGGACTATGATCAAAAATACCGTCATATTCCATTTATTGGTGAAATCGGTCTTTAAGAACCGGTTTAAAAGAAGTGGCTTCGTGCCACTTTTTTTATTTCTTGAATCATTTCAGTAACACAGCAAACAAAAACGCAACAGCCCGTTGCAGGACATGACTTTTTTCAGTGCTTTTCTTGCCGCAAGATAAACATGACGTAAAAACAAAGACATGATAACAAGGAGTATGCTGATGTGGTCAATTATCGTTGCGATTGTGGTGGGTTTTATTGCGGGTCTGGTTGCACGCGCGATTCATCCTGGTGATGACAAGGCTGGATTCATTGTTACGACCCTGCTGGGGATTGCCGGTTCACTGGTTGCGACCTTTGCTGGACGTATGCTGGGCTTGTATTCCCAAGATTCTGCCGCAGGCTTTATTGCCTCAGTGATTGGTGCCGTAGTCATCCTATTTATTTATAATATGGTGACCAAACGTAAACGAATCTAAGCTCTGCTTGGAATAAGTTTCTTTCATAAAAAGAGCACCTAGATAGGTGCTCTTTTTTTATTGAGCATAGTCAGAATTTTACAGGCCGAATTCTTTGAAACCTTGTTCAATCTGTTCTGCTGGCTGAGCGCCCATGACTTTAAAACCATTCGAGAAAATAATCGCTGGTGTGCCATTTACACCGAGTGATTGTGCCAGCTGTTTATTACGTTCAATCGGGTTGGCACAGCTCTTTTTCGATTTAGGTTGTATACCTTGACCAATCAGGTCTTCCCAAGCCTGTGATGGATTTTTTTCACAATAAACCTGTTTAGATGGCGCAATTGACTGCTGTTTTAAAGGCAGAATGAAGGTATAAATCGTGACATCTTTGAGTTTTTTCAGCTCTACTTCAAGTTGTTTACAATACGGGCAATTTGGGTCAGAAAAGATGGCAAGCTGACGTTTTCCTGTCCCTCTGACTGATTTAATCGCATCCTGTAGCGGTAACTTTTTCCAGTCGACACTGTTTTGTTTGAGTAATAAATCCTGAGTCAGATTATGCTGGTCCTGAATACGGAACATTGAACCAGCTAGGAGATGCTGGGCATCTTCATTCAGATAGACAATCTGCCCCTGCATGGAACCGCTATAGATTCCTTTCATTTCGGTGGGCTGAATATTTTCAATTTTCAGGTTGGGACTGTTTTTTGCCAGATTGGCTTTAACTGTATCCACATTGGCAAAGCTAAGGCCAGGGAAAAGGGTCAAAGCCAGCAGCATATTTCTTATTTGCATGAATGTCCTGCTCAGGTGCAAGTTAAATGTGTTTCGATTCTAGTCTTTTTAAAAAGAAAATTCTGACTATTTTATGTAGCCTGATGTTCAAATCGAACTGATCAATCAGTTATGTTTCACGTGGAACATTGACCCCTTAATGCTGATTGACTTCTACCGAGATATGCACGATTTCTTCATGAATAGAGATCGCCTCACGGATTTGATCGGCACTAATGGGGATTCCCGTTTGAACGGCAACAAAACAGGAAAATTTACCTTTACCGACTCTCGATACATGCAGGTCAGTTAAATGCAGATCATTCCCATATTCAGCAATGACTTCACGTATTTCTTCGACCACTGGGGCATCCATATCGGCATCCAGTAAAGTCTTGGCACTTTGCTTTAGCAGGCCAATCGCCCAGCGTGCAATCAGGATTGAGCCGACCAGTCCCAGTACTGCATCGAGAAAATCCCAGCCCATATATTTTCCAGCAATCAAAGCAATAATCGCCAGAACAGAAGTTACAGCATCAGCAACCACATGCAGAAAGGCCGCTTTATGGTTCAAGTCATGATGACCATGATTATTATCATGCTCGTGATGGGAATGCCCATGATGATGATCATGGTGATGGTGCCCATCATCATGCAGCAACCAGGCACAGGCCAGATTAATCAATAGTCCTAAAATCGCGATTGGAATGGCTTCGTTATAATGAATCTGAACTGGCGAAAATAGACGTTCTACTGAATGAATCGCCATAAAACCGGCTACCACAAGCAATAAAATTGCACTGCTATAACTGGCCAGAATTTCAATCCGCCAGGTGCCCATATTAAAGCGGGGGTCATTCGTATAATGGCGGGCAGCTTTATAGGCAAAGTAAGCCAGCCCCAAGGCCAATACATGCGATCCCATATGCCAGCCATCGGCAAGCAAAGCCATTGACTGGAAGATCCATCCCCCTAATACTTCCAGCACCATCATGACGGCGGTCAGAATCGTGGCAAACAGAATCTTTTTCTGTGCGAGTGGATTACCTTCATCAAATTGATGGCTGTGCGAATTGGCGGTATGTTTTTGCATAAAAGGGAACTGTTATTAATACTCCCCCCTAGTATATTTATTTTTGGAGATTTGTGGTGAGTCATGTACATGATGATAAAAAAATATTAAACCGGGTACGGCGCTTGCAAGGTCAGATGAACGCCGTAGAGCAGTCTCTCCAGAATCCTGAGACAGGCTGTATTCAGGTCCTGCAACAGGTTGCAGCCGTTAAAGGTGCTATAAACGGTTTGATGAATGAGTTGATCGAGACCCATTTAAGAGAACATGTCATTGGAGAAGCTGTGGTTAATGAAGAAGAACTGGCTGAGTTTTTAAAATTATTAAAGCGTTATGGCTAATTGTTTAGCTCAACATTTTTGTTTTCTTTACAGCAAGATAATTGACCGCTTTTTCATCTAACCGATACACTGCCCCCCATTCTCTTCTTTCTTCCACATCATTCTTTTTAAAATGTGGTGAAACTTTTACGGCAGCTACATGACAGAAAATATCTCATGGCGACCTTTCGCCATGGTCAGTCTTGCATTGATTATGGGTACCATCGGTACAGCACTGGCAAGTCCGCTTTATCCCATTTATCAACAGATCTGGCATTTATCGCCAAGCCAGATTACCTATATTTTTGTCGCCTATATGTTTGGCTGTCTGGGTACCTTGTTATTCCTGGGACGTACCAGCAACACGATTGGTTTCTTAAGAACCCTGCAAATTGGTCTGGTATTTATTAGCATTGGCTTGGTCATTTCAGTCTTTGCCGAGAATGCGCTGATTTTGTCGGTGGGTCGTTTTATCATTGGTATTGCTTCAGGTCTGATGACCACTTCAGCAATGCTAGGCATGATGCAAACCATTCCAGAAACTCATAAGCAGCTTGCACCACAACTGGTATCGATTCTGACGGCTATAGGTTTTGGTTTGGGGCCGTTTGTGGGTGGGGTAATTGCGCAGTTCTCTCAAACCCCATTAATTACTCCATACCTCCCAATTATTCTTGGGGCAGTGCTGTGTTTTGTCGGATTATTCTGGCTAAAAACACCTGCTTTTGAACGCCAGCCTTTTAGTATTGCACCGAAATTACTGCGTCCTGAACCTCAGTATCATGCTGTATTCATGATTGTGGGATTGACTGCATTTAATGCCTTTGCTGCTTTCAGTTTATTTGCTTCACTGTCACCGTCTTTTGTGCAGGATATCTTACCTTGGCATGGTCCTTTGGTCAGTGGTACCGCCATTACCTGCATTTTGCTGATTTCTGCTGTGGTGCAGTTCTTTGCTAAAGCTGTTCCTGCAAAGAAATGTCTGAATATTGGCTTGATGATTATGCTGGTGAGCTTGGTTAGCCTTGCTCTTTGTATGATCCTTAAAGCAAGTATCTTGTTCTTCGCCAGTGATATCTTATTCGGGATTGGACATGGTTTTGCCTTAATGGGCGCATTCGGTGTGATTCATGCGATCACAACCTTGCAAAATCGGGCAGCCGTGATGTCGACTTACCTGTTTATTGGCTATTTGGGCACGATTGTGCCGATTATCGCGGTGGGGTATCTGGCTGATCACTTCGGCTTAGGATTTGCCGTGATCAGTTTCTGTGTGGCGATCAGTGCACTCTGTCTAATCCTTTGGTTATGGCATCAAAAATTGCAGCTAAAAGCCTAATAAAAAAGCCCACATTTGAGGGCTTTTTTATATAACTTAAGGATTATTTTCCAATACAGAACGATCCAAAGATCTTGCCCAGCAGGTCATCCGCACTAAAGTCACCGGTAATCTCGCCTAGCGCATTTTGTGCCAGACGTAAAGACTCTGCGACCAGTTCACCTGCGTTATACACTACAAGTTGCTCACGGGCTTCAGCTAGGTACATCTGAGTGCGCTTCATTGCGTCTAAATGGCGGGTACGGGCAATAAAGGTATCTTCTTCAGGCTGGAAGCCTGCATGCGCCGTAATCGCATCTATGAGCGATTGAACGCCAGTTTCCTGCTTGGCTGAGACAGTAATATGACGGAAGCCCTTAAAATCTCCCATGACAGCATCGGCACCGGTCAAATCCGCTTTGTTCCCGATCAGGACCAGACGTTTCGGCTCGAGATGTTCGGCAAAATATTCTTGAGCGAGTTGTAATGGGTCATCACCTTGGCTCAGGTCATAAACCAGCAACAGCAGATCGGCCTGTTCAATTTCTTTAATTGCGCGGCGAATGCCTTCTTTTTCCACGATATCGCCGGTTTCCCGCAGACCAGCAGTATCGGTCAGGGTAATCGGCAGGCCATTCAATGTGATCTTTTCATGCAATACATCACGGGTTGTCCCGGCAATATCGGTCACAATCGCACGTTCATTACCTGCTAGGGCATTGAGCAAGGAAGATTTACCTGCATTCGGTTTACCGGCAATCACCACTTGTAGACCTTCGCGCAGTAACTGACCCTGACGTGCAGATTGCTGAACCTGAGTGACGGCATTCGCCACGCCATCCAGCAGATTTAAAATCTTGCCATCCGCCAGGAAGTCAATTTCTTCTTCCGGAAAATCAATCGCCGCTTCGACATGCAAACGCAAATGAATCAGCTGTTCTAATACCGTATTGACCTTAGTCGAGAATGCCCCTTGTAGAGAACGGACTGCAGACCGGGCAGCCGCTTGGGAGGTCGCATCAATCAGATCGGCAATGGCTTCAGCCTGTACCAGATCCAGCTTGCCATTCTCAAAGGCACGCATCGAGAATTCACCGGCTTTGGCTGCAGTGGCACCCAGTTCCAGCAAACGGCCCAACAGGGCATTCTGAATCACCGGGCCACCATGACCTTGCAGTTCTACTACATCTTCACCAGTAAAGGAATTCGGATTCGGGAAGCAGATCACCAGACCTTCATCCATTACTTCACCGGCTGCATCATAGAACTGACGGAACCCGGCAAAACGGGCTTTGGGCAAATCTTTTTGGCTCAAGGCCTGGGCAATTTCATAAGACTTGGGACCCGATAGGCGAATGACACCTACACCGCCACGTCCTGGGGGAGTTGCAATCGCAGCAATCGTAGTTCGGTCGAGCATAACATTCACCTAGAAAAACTTAAAAATACAGCAAAAAAAATCCGCTCAAGATTACCATCTTAAGCGGATTTATTCAGCCCATCAGTACAACTTAGTTGACTGGTGTTGCCTCATCGCGTTTAGCACGGTCTTTGGCAACAGACTTGTTGATCAGTGTTTGCTGCAAGATCGTGATCAAGTTGTTCACAATCCAGTACAACACCAGACCTGCCGGGAAGAACAGCAAGAATACTGTAAAGATCACTGGCATAATCTTGAACACTTTCGCCTGCATTGGATCAGTTGGCTGCGGATTCAGCATCTGCTGAATATACATGGTCGCACCCATGATCAATGGCAGGATGAACCAAGGATCCATTGAAGATAAATCTTGGATCCAGAACATCCATGGTGCATGGCGCAGTTCTACAGATTCCATCAGTACCCAGTACAGTGCCAGGAAAATTGGCATTTGCAGTAACAGTGGTAAACAACCAGCAAGTGGATTCACCTGCTCACGTTTGTACAGTGCCATCATTTCCTGAGAGAAGCGCATACGGTCTTCACCGAACTCTTCTTTCATGCGTTGCATTTCAGGTGCAATCACACGCATTTTCGCCATAGAGCGGTAGCTCTTCGACGACAATGGCCACAGGATCAGTTTCACCAGTACGGTTAACAGGATGATTGCCCAGCCCCAGTTACCCACTAGACCATGGAAGAACTCAAGACCAACAAACAGCAGTTTGGCAATTGGCCATAACCAGCCATAATCTACAGTCTGGTTCAGACCAGTCGCTAGGTCTTTCAGCTCCGATTGAACTTTTGGACCAGAGTAGAAGGTCGCATCGATTTCAGCTACGGTGCCTGCAGGCACATTGAAAGTTGGAGAAGTAAAACCAATGATATTCATGTTATCAGTTGATTTACGTGATTCCAGCTTCGCACTGTAGGCTTCACCATTGGCTTGAGTCAATTTCAGGTTACCTGGCACCCAGGCACTCACGAAGTAGTGCTGAACCATTGCAACCCAGCCACCTTTGGCTTCGGTATTCAGTTTTTCTTCAACAAAGTTGTCAAATTTTAACTTGTTGTAGTTTTCATCCGGTGTACCCCAAGCGCCGCCCAGGAACGTTCCCAGTGTGAAGATACCCTGATCAGATTTACCAGGATCTTCGGAATTGTCACGTTTGATCTGACCGAACATCTGACCTTGCCAGGTCTGGCCGCTGCGGTTGACCACTTTGTGATTCACAACTACCGGATATTCACCTTCAGTAAAGTTGAAGGTTTTAATGACTTCTACACCATCAGCCGTTTTAAAGACCATAGGTACAGAAAGTACTTTGACAGTTTCGCCATCTTTATTTTTAGCGGCTTTGGCATCTGCCAGTGTATAAACCGTTTTTTCCAACTCATAGGTTGGACGGCCATTACGGCTGCTGTCCGGTCCATTCAGACCGATCAGACCCGACTGGGCGACATAAGTCCGTTTCGCATCGCTTTCCAGCATAACGAACGGTTCATCGCTGTCTTTATTCTTGTCATGATTGAGTAATTCAACACGAACAATATCACCACCTTTAGGATTGATCCAAAGATGATAAAGGTCAGTTTGTACTGAAATAAGCTGCTGACTTACAGGTGCGGTGGCATCCGTTGCTTGCTGCGCTGGCATATTTGCTTGTGGCAGATCAGAGGCGGTCGTCGCCGTCTGAGCATTTGGCAAATCTGCAGATACTTCATGTGAAACAACCGCAGCTTCTTGCTGTGGTTTGGTTTCAGCATTGCCATAATCTTTTTGCCACGCCAAAATGAGCAAATATGCGACAACAAACATGGCTCCGAGAATTGCAATCCTGGCCCATTGTTGCATATGTATTACCCCAAGTGGTTAGAGTGATTTTGGTTCAATAAACGATCACGAAAGGGTACAGCAACGTGAAGCGTTTGAGAATCTATTTGCTGAAATGAAATAAAACGAATCGCTTTCGGGGGAACCGGATCATATCCAGAGCCACCCCACGGATGACAACGGCAAATACGCTTAGTAGCCAGCCACACACCACGTACAGCTCCATGTGTATGGACTGCTTCCAAGGAATATTGAGAACATGTTGGAATATAACGACAGCGTGGTCCCAATAAAGGACTAATCGCAATCTGATAGAAACGTATTAACCAATGCAGTAAACGTACCATTGGCCATCTCTACTTTTGTGGGGAGGATGATGCTATTTTGGAATGCTTTTTGGCAAGACGGTTGAGTTTCTGCCAGGCAAATTGTAATTGCTGATGCAACTCTGCGTTCGGCACTGCTTCTATACCTACTTTAGGCATAACCACAATATCCAAATCATCTAGTTGCTGTTGATGCAGGCGAAAACTTTCGCGAGCAAGTCGTTTTACTCGATTTCGTTCGTGCGCACGGCGCACTTTTTTCTTGGCAACAACTAAACCCAAACGGCTGTTTGGCAGTTCGGAATGTTTTGCAAGAAAAAGGAAATGGGGTTGATGCACTTTAAAAAGCGCACCATCAAAGACTCCTTTATAATCTGCAGCACAGCGTAAACGAAGCTCTGTACCAAAACTATAAAGTGTAGTCATAACACCCAAAATCGGCAAAGCCTAACTGATTAAACAGTTAAGCTATGACGACCTTTTGCACGACGGCGAGCTAGAACTTGACGACCAGCTTTAGTAGCCATACGAGCACGGAAACCATGAACGCGTTTACGCTTTAATTCAGATGGTTGGAATGTACGTTTCATATTGAAACTCCAAAAATGATCTTTCTATAAAGGTCCGCGATTTTAGTGCTCATTGCTTGAGCTGTCAATGCAAAAGCCACTTTCTTTTCAAATAAGACTGAAATCAAAATTGTAAATAGGGATTAAAAAAATTGTATTCAAATACCTATATATAAGTTAACCACAATATAACTATTTGTTTTAAAATTAAATATAAGTTATTAACACTTATATCAACATAGTTATCCACAACTTATGTGAAATCTAAATTTAACTCATGAGTTTTGAATTTAAATTTAAACTTTTTTTAGTTATCCACAAAAGAACCGAATCTTATAAATAAATTCAAATTTATAAATTTAAATTTATTACTATTAGGATGGACTTTTTCTGTGGAAAAGCTAATTTTGTATTAAATAAACAAAAACTTAGTTTGTGGATAAAACTGTTTTTATTAATTTTATACTTTGTGGATAACTTTGTGTTATATTTTATCCACAGCTTGCGGATAAACTTATCCACACCAGCTTTTTAAATTTAAATTTATCCACCATGACTGCTTTTTGCGCAAAATCTGTGGAAATTGCCATGACAGATGTGGATAACTTGGTTAGAATGGCGACCCGCTTTGGTCGCGGTCAGCCTTTTTGATTAACAATGGAATGAATAGGGGATTCACATGCTTTGGACAGACTGCTTAAATCGCTTGCGACAAGAGCTCTCTGGAAATGTCTTTACAATGTGGATTCGCCCGTTGGTTGCAGAAGAGCTGGACGATACCCTGCGTCTTTATGCACCTAATCCGTATTGGACGCGCTACATTCAAGAGCATCATCTGGAACTGATTTCGATTTTGGCCGAACAGCTGTCTGAAGGTCGCGTACGTAAAGTTGAAATTCTGGTGGATTCACGTCCAGGTGCAATTTTATCTGCCAGTGAACAGCCAGCGACGACAACAGCGGCTTTGGAATCTGCACCTGTGGTTGCGCCAGCACCGCGTCCTAAGAAAGAAAAAGAAGATTCAGGCAAAAATAGCCGTAAACGTCAGCTGAACCCTTTATTTACCTTCTCGTTATTTGTTGAAGGCCGTTCTAACCAGATGGCGGCTGAAACCTGTCGTAAGGTGTTAACCCAACTCGGGGCTTCACAACATAACCCGCTATTTTTATATGGTCCGACTGGTCTGGGTAAAACCCACTTGATGCAGGCAGTCGGGAATGCATTATTACAGGCAAAACCCAATGCCCGCGTAATGTATATGACTGCGGAAAGCTTTGTGCAGGATTTTGTCAGTTCCCTACAACAGGGCAAGGTTGAAGAGTTTAAGAAAAACTGCCGTTCACTGGATCTTTTGCTGGTTGATGATATTCATTTGCTGGCAGGTAAAGAAGCCAGTCTGGTGGAGTTCTTCTATACCTTTAACGCGTTGCTGGATGAATCGAAGCAAATTATTCTCACCTCGGATCGTTATCCTAAAGAATTGACCGAACTGGATCCACGTCTGGTTTCACGTTTTTCCTGGGGACTTTCTGTGGGTGTGGAACCACCCGATATTGAAACTCGCATTGAAATCTTGCTGAAAAAAGCTGAAAACACTGGTGTAGACTTACCACGTAACTGTGCGCTATTTATCGCCCAACAAGTGGTAGCGAACGTCCGTGAACTTGAAGGTGCGCTTAATAAAGTGGTGGCGATCTCGCGTTTTAAAGGAACGCCGATTGATCTGGATGTGGTACGTGAGTCTTTGAAAGATGTCCTCGCAATTCGTGCCCGTACCATCAGTACTGAAAATATCCAGCGTGTAGTGAGTGAGTATTTTCGCATTCCGCTTAAAGAGCTGGTAGGTCCAAAACGTACCCGTATTTATGCCCGTCCACGTCAGCTTGCAATGGGTCTGGCACGTGAACTGACTGGAGACAGTTTCCCGGAAATTGGTATGGCTTTTGGTGGTCGAGATCACAGTACAGTCATGCATGCCTGCGAAAAAGTACAGAGCTTGCGTGAAGAAGATCCGATCTTCAATGAGGACTATAAAAACCTGCAACGCCTGTTGCAGAGTTGACCTAAAACGCTCAAATTCTGTTCTTGCTATGCGGCCTGTTTTGCCGCATAGTTAACTGCTAAAAATTCAACTTTTATCTTATTAATCTTCAGCTTTAGAGGAATGTACCGTGCGTTTAAAAATCGCGAAAGAAAGCTTACTGAATGTTCTCTCACATGTCGTAGGAGCGGTTGAACGTCGCCATACCTTAAATATTCTTTCAAACCTGAAAATCCAGGTGACTGCTGAAGCTTTGACCGTCACCGGTTCGGATCTGGAAGTGGAACTGGTTGCCAGCACACAGTTGGCTGAAGGTGCATGCCTGCAAGCCGGTGAAACCACTGTTCCAGCACGTAAGCTGATTGATATCTGTAAATCTTTGCCATCAGCAGCCCTGATCGACCTGCAAATTACTGATGACCAGCGTTGTATCTTGAAATCTGGAAATAGTCGTTTTGTGCTCGGTACTTTGCCTGCGGATGACTATCCATTACTGAATACTGAAAATACCCAAGGTACACAAGTGACTGTGACTCAGCGCGAATTAAAGCGTCTGTTTGAAAAAACGGCTTTCGCAATGGCTGTGCAGGACGTACGTTTCTATCTGACCGGTACTTTACTTGAAATTGATGCCAATCAGCTTCGTGCGGTAACAACAGATGGTCACCGTCTGGCACTGTGTGAAACAGCAGCACAATCGACTGCAACTCAACCGATTCAAGCCATTGTTCCACGTAAGGCAGTCGCTGAATTGCAACGTTTATTAAGCGTTGAAGATGAGCAGCTTTCTCTGCTGATTGGTCGTGAATTATTGAATGTGACCATTCGCATGGCCAGCCGTGATAAAGAACAGACCGATATCACAGTTCGTTTCACTACGAAACTGATTGACGGTAAATTCCCGGACTACCGCCGTGTGATTCCACGTGGTGGCGACAAGAATGTGATTATTGCGCATGACGTGTTTAAGCAATCTTTACAACGCGTGGCTATTTTGAGTAATGAAAAACTGCGTGGCGTATTCCTGAACTTTAATGCCGGTTCATTACAACTTCGTGCCAATAACCCGGAACAGGATGAGGCGATTGAAGATCTGGCCATCCAGTATGCAGATGCACCACTGGAAATGTCATTCAATGCGCAATACCTGATTGAAGTGCTAGGGGTACTGGACGGTGAAGATGTATCGATGACCATGACTGAAGCGAATCAGTCTGTGCTGGTTCAGGATCCATCTCATACCGATCAGACTTATGTCGTGATGCCAATGCGTGTCTAAGCGACAGCTGAGCTAAGCCAACGCTATGCATATTACGCGTCTTCATATTGAACGTGTACGAAATTTAAAAACGGTTGCACTCCAGGGATTGCAACCGTTTAATGTTTTTTATGGCCAGAATGGTTCAGGCAAGACTTCAGTACTGGAAGCTATTCATTTACTGGCCACAGGACGTTCCTTTCGTACCCATATCCCGAAAAATTACATTCAGCATGGTGCCTCGGATGCGATTGTGTTCGCCCAATCGGAAACTGAAAAAGTCGGCATGCAAAAAATGGCCAGCGGGGAACAGCTGATTAAGGTCAATGGCGATGCGATTGCGACTCAAGGCCAGCTTGCTAAAATGTTGCCCTTACAACTGCTTGATCCACAAAGTACCGATATTATCGATCATGGCGCCAAACCACGTCGTCAGTTATTGGACTGGTTAATGTTCCACGTGGAACCAGAGTTTTATCATGCCTGGCAATATTATTCACGAGCCTTAAAACAGCGGAACAGCCTGCTTAAATCCAAACGTTTTCTAAGTTTGTCTGATCTGGAACCGTGGAACCAGATGCTGAGTGAGTATGGCGAGATTTTGCACTCCCAGCGTGTCGGCATCGTGGAACAGTGGAAGCCATTTTTTGAGGATGATCTCAAGCATCTACTGCCTGATCTGGAGATTTCTCTGGAATACAGCCCTGGCTTTCACAGCGAAAACGGCCTGCTGAATGACCTGACCAATCATCATGATAAAGATGTGGAACGACGCTATACCGAATATGGTCCACATCGCGCAGATTTGCGTCTCAAGACCCCTTTGGGGGATGCTGATGTGATCCTGTCCCGTGGACAAAAAAAGCTTTTAATGATGGCACTTAAACTGTCGCAAATCGCAATGCTGCATTCTTGTAATAAGGAAACTGTGGTATTATTAGATGATGTGACAGCAGAATTAGATTTAACCGCACAACAACGTTTAATTGAGCGATTGAGCCAGCTTGGTAGTCAAGTTTTTATTACCACTTTAGACCATGAATCAGTACAAAAGCACCTACATGATCTGTCTATCTCATATCAGTTATTCAATGTTGAAAACGGTACAGTTCAAGTTGTTGTGCAATAGTTTTTAAATTTTTACCTATCTTTGGATAAACCTATATTTCACTAGGGAGAAACCATGAGTTCAGAAGATCAAGCTGCTTCTCAAACAGAACAAACCACTGAAAAAGCTTATGATTCCTCTAGCATCAAGGTATTACGTGGTTTAGACGCAGTACGTAAGCGTCCAGGCATGTACATTGGTGATACAGACGATGGTACCGGCTTACACCACATGGTCTTCGAGGTCGTAGATAACTCGATTGATGAGGCGCTGGCAGGTCACTGTGATGAAATTTTAGTGACTATTCATGAAGATGAATCAGTTTCAGTATCAGACAATGGCCGTGGTATTCCGACCGACATTCACCCTGAAGAAGGCGTGTCTGCTGCAGAAGTGATTCTAACCATTCTGCATGCTGGCGGTAAGTTTGATGATAACAGCTATAAAGTTTCTGGCGGTCTGCACGGTGTAGGTGTATCCGTAGTAAATGCGTTGTCAGAAAAACTGGAACTAACCATTCATCGTGCCGGTAAAATCCATGAACAGGAATACCGTCATGGTGATCCACAATTCCCGTTAAAAGTGGTGGGTGAGACTGATAAGACCGGTACTCGCGTGCGTTTCTGGCCAAGTGCGGAAACCTTTAGCCAGACCATTTTTAATGTCGACATTCTGGCACGTCGTTTACGTGAACTGTCCTTCCTGAATGCAGGTGTACGAATCGTATTACGTGACGAACGTATTAATGCCGAATACATTTTTGACTATGAAGGCGGTTTGGCTGAGTTTGTTAAGTACATTAATCAGGGTAAAACCCACCTGAATGATATTTTCCATTTCACCACTCAGGCAGAAAATGGCATTGGGGTAGAAGTTGCACTGCAATGGAATGATTCTTATCAGGAAAATGTACGCTGCTTTACCAACAACATCCCGCAAAAGGATGGCGGTACTCACTTAGCCGGTTTCCGTGCAGCACTGACCCGTGGTTTAAATAACTACATGGACAGTGAAAATATCCTGAAAAAAGAAAAAGTTGTGGTTTCAGGTGATGATGCGCGTGAAGGTTTGACTGCGATTGTGTCAGTAAAAGTGCCGGATCCGAAATTCTCTTCACAAACCAAAGAAAAACTGGTATCGAGTGAAGTGAAATCTGCCGTTGAGCAGGCCATGAACAAGGCATTCTCTGAATATCTGTTAGAGAATCCACAGGCGGCTAAATCAATTGCAGGCAAGATCATTGATGCAGCGCGTGCCCGTGATGCGGCGCGTAAAGCCCGTGAAATGACCCGTCGTAAGAGCGCGCTCGATATTGCCGGCCTTCCGGGTAAACTGGCTGATTGTCAGGAAAAAGATCCAGCTTTATCTGAACTGTACCTGGTCGAAGGTGACTCTGCGGGCGGTTCTGCAAAACAGGGCCGTAACCGTAAGATGCAGGCAATTCTGCCGCTAAAAGGTAAGATCCTGAACGTGGAACGTGCCCGTTTTGACCGTATGATTTCTTCTGCAGAAGTGGGTACGCTGATTACGGCACTCGGCTGTGGGATTGGTCGTGAAGAATATAACCCGGACAAGCTGCGTTATCACAAAATCATCATCATGACCGATGCTGACGTGGATGGTTCACATATTCGTACGTTGCTGTTGACCTTCTTCTTCCGTCAAATGCCGGAACTGGTGGAACGCGGTCATATTTATATTGCACAGCCACCATTGTACAAGTTGAAAAAAGGCAAGCAGGAACAGTACATCAAGGACAATGATGCACTGGAAACTTACCTGATTTCGAATGCGATTGATGAGCTGGAACTGCATATCAGTGCCGATGCCCCTGCGATTCGTGGTGAAGCTCTGGCCAATGTGATTACTGATTATCAAACTTCACAGAAGAGCTTGGCACGTTTAACTGTACGTTATCCTGCAAGCTTGCTGGATGCGTTGATTTCACTGGAAGCATTCAAGCTGGATCAGCTGGAAGATAAAGCTTATGTGGAAACCTGGGGTGAAGACCTGCGTGCAGCGATTGAAAAAATCCAGCCAAGTTTACGTCCTGAATTGAGTCTGGAACGTTTTGAAAAAGATGTTGATGGCCAGATCGTAGAAAGCTGGTTACCACGGATTACAATTTATGTGCATAACCTGCCGCATCATTACCTGCTAGATGCTAGCCTGCTCAGCTCAAGTGAATATGCACGTTTACTGAAAAATTCGAAAAGCTGGTTCACGCTGCTTGAAGAGGGTGCTTATTTACAGAAAGGTGAGCGCAAGATTCTGGTCAGCAGTTTCCATCAGGTTTGGCAGCACATTCTGCAAGACTCTCGCCGCGGCATGATGATCCAGCGTTATAAAGGTCTGGGTGAGATGAACGCGGACCAGTTGTGGGAAACTACGATGGATCCGGAAAACCGTAACATGCTACAAGTGACGGTGCAGGATGCAATTGAAGCAGACCGTATGTTCTCTTGTCTGATGGGGGATGATGTGGAACCACGTCGTGCCTTCATTGAAGAAAATGCCTTGAATGCTGATATTGATACCTGATCTATCGGAATAAATCGAAACGAAAAAGCGCCTTTTAAGGCGCTTTTTTTACGTAAATTTTCTATTAATGCCGGATGAACTGTTTAGAATAATTTTAATCTAAGCAGTTTTTAGACCAATGATCCGCTGATATTAGGTTTCAAAAAAGCCTGGTTCAGTAGAATCAAGTCTTATTTATAAAGAGGTTTATCCATGGATAGCCAGCTTGAAGAAATACGTGAGATCTGGGCCAATGCATTCTACAGTGGCGACTATGATGTGCTGCGCCACTATGAACATCAGGACTTTCAGGTGGTTTTTGAACAGGAAGGCCGCGTAGAAGGAAGCTATCTGCGTTATGATCGGATTGCGCATGCGGTACAAAACGGTGTATGGAAACCGCTGAAGCCAGACATAGAATATGAAGAATACGAGTACAATGAAGACCAGACTGAATGCCGGATCTTGATTGGACTGGAAAATAATAAACAGCGTCTTCAAGAGATCTGGAAGCTAGAGGATGAATGGAAAATTCTAGAACTTAGATTTTTGAAATCCTAAAGTTCCAATGATTTATTAAGTTACTTCGAAATTTTCTAAAAATATTTGAATAGTGTTGTTTTAAATTTTGTTTGAACCCTGATCAATCGTGTGGATAACTGCAAAGTTATCCATATTTTTTTATGTGAATAAGATAGTATTTATCCACAAGTTATATTGTCTTTCTTATCTCTTAATTTTTTAAATTTAAATTTAATTTCTCTATCTTGTGGATAAGTGTTTTTAAATTTAAAATGGGTTTTTGAATTTAAAAGACTAGTTGGAGCCATATCTTCTATGTTCTTTAACGGCAACCAGTTCAGGTGAGTTTTTATCTGTTTTTAATGGTAAATTATATAAATAACTTAAAAATTAATGGTTTATATTGATATTGTAGATTTAATTAACAATAAGCGTGGAACATATTTTAATTCTAAAGATCTTCACTGTAGCTAAACTACATAATTAATTTAATAATCAAGTGAACTTTCATTTTTTTTCAATGAATCATAGGCTTATAGATTTTTCTAACTTTTACTTCTATAGCTTAATACTTTTTTAAGTTTAGTGATCACGTGACCTAGAGCCAGTTCATTTGATAAACAGACAATAGATCTGAGCTTTTAGAAACTGAAAATAGAAAAAAATACGGTTTATAAAATGGTGATCAAAAATAAAAAAAGCGCCTAACGGCGCTTTCTATTTTTTTAACGATTGTGTTTATGGGGTCAGAATAATCTTGCGGCAGTCTTCTTCACGTTTATCGAAAATACGATAGCCTTCAGCAGCTTCTTCCAGTTTCATGCGATGGGTGATAATCACTTCTGGAGACAGCTGGCCATTTTCTACATATTCAAGTAATTGTGGCAGGAATTTATGCACATGCGTTTGACCCATTTTAAAGGTCAATCCTTTATCAAAGGCATCACCAAACAGGAAGCCATGAATTGGACCAGCATATACGCCTGGCACACTCACCACACCACCACGGCGTACTGCGGCGATACATTGACGTAGGGCAAAGCCGCTCGAACCTTCAATTTTTAGATTCGTCATCACAGTTTCAAGCAAACTGCCTTTGGCCTCGAAACCAATCGCATCAATGACGGCATCAACACCACGATGACCGGCAGTATTTTGAATAATATATTCAGCTGCATCGACTTCATCAAAATTCACTGGAATTGCACCATAAGTTTGATGGGCGAAACGCAGACGGTAAGGGTGGTGATCGACCATAAAGATCTGTTCGGCACCCAGCATACGTGCGCAGGCAGCCGACAGTAAACCAACTGGACCAGCACCATAAATCGCAACACTGGAGCCGCGAGTGACCTGGGCATTGGTTACAGCCTGCCATGCAGTAGGCAAGATATCAGTCAGAAACAGGACTTTTTCATCCGGTAATGATCCTGGCACTTTAAATGGGCCCACATTACCTTTAGGCACACGAACATATTCAGCCTGTCCGCCTGGTACACCGCCATATAAATGGCTATAACCAAACAGAGCCGCACCTGGTGGAATTTGTTTCTTATTGATAATTGCACCACGGCCAGTATTGGTATTTTCACAGGCAGCCATCAGTTCATGTTCACAGAAAAAACAGTGACCACATGCAATCACGAAAGGAATAATTACCCGGTCGCCTTTTTTGACTTCTGTGACTTCAGGGCCGACTTCTTCTACAATTCCCATAAATTCATGGCCGAAAATATCGCCATCTTCAGTGGCCGGGATTTTACCCCGGTATAGATGCAGATCTGAGCCACAGATGGCAGTCGCTGTCACCCTTAAAATGACGTCATCTGGTTCCTGAATCACTGGATCTGGAACGGATTCAACTCGTACATCCCGAGCACCATGATAGGTAAGAGCACGCATGCGGATTTCCTCTCTCTAGTTCAACATTAAACAGACTCGTATCAAGGCTGCCAAAAATAAAAAACACTTTTATTAGAGACTTATGCGCCAAGAAATCGCTGTAAATTAATGTATGAAATAAGACATCCGAGTGTTTAAAAAATAAACTTATATAGGATTTGCGTAATTCACTACAAAATATGTCAAAAAACGGTTTCGATAAAAAAATCAGGGAAAAGATGGAGAGAGCAATATATAAAAAGTATAAAAAAGAGATTAGCTCCAGTTGCAGCTAATCTCTAAGATTTGAATCAAGGTTTAAAACTTAACCTTCCTGAAAAGATTGCTCCAAACTTTCTAGCTCCATCATCAGTTCTAGCATTTGCTCTTCGGCAGTTTCCAGTTTCTGTTTCAGTTCAGTTTGCTCGTTCATAAGTTTCAGCAAGTCATCTTTACGTGCAGCTTCATATAAAGCGCTATCTGCCAGCAATTCTTCAATTTCTGCCAGACGCGGTTGTAACTTGTCAATTTGCGCTTCGCATTTTTCGATATTCTTGCGAATCGGACGAGTCTGCTCACGACGCTGAGCGGCCAGTTTGCGCTGTGCTTCCTTATCTACTTTGGCTACCACCACAGGTTTAGCTTCTGTTTCTACTACCTGTGCTTTGGCTAAGGCATTCTGTGCATTGATCTGCTGTTGACGCGCTTCACGTAACCATTTGGCATAGTCCTGCAAATCACCCTCAAATTCGGTACAACGTCCGGCATGTACTAACAGCAATTCATCACATACTGTCGCAATCAATTGACGTTCATGCGAAACGAGTACCACCGCACCTTCAAAATCCTGCAAAGCCATAGTCAGGGCATGGCGCATATCCAGATCCAGATGGTTTGTCGGTTCATCCAGAATCAGTACATTTGGACGCTGCCAAACAATTAAAGCCAAAGCCAAACGTGCACGTTCACCCCCAGAGAAACTCTCACATGGGGTATCCATGCGCTCACCGCTAAAACCGAAACTGCCGAGGAAAGAGCGTAAAGAAGCTTCACTGATTTTTGGATCGGCGATGCGCGCCAGTTGTAGCATTGGGCTGGCATTAGCATCCAAAGCATCCATCTGGTGTTGAGCAAAATAACCAATATTGAGTAATTCTGAGGCTTTACGTTGACCATTTAATAAGGGCAAATCTCCGACTAAGGTTTTGATTAGGGTTGATTTACCCGCACCATTCATTCCCAGTAAACCAATGCGAGAATTTGGGGTGATTTGCAGGTTAATTTTGCTGGCAATCGATTTATCGCCATAACCAATTTCCGCCTGTTCCAAGGCCAGAAGTGGTGAACTCATTTTAGTGGGTTCACGGAAGCTGAAGGTAAAAGGCGTATCTACATGAGCAGGGGCGAGATCCTGCATACGCTCCAGCATTTTGATCCGGCTTTGGGCCTGACGTGCTTTAGTTGCTTTGGCTTTGAAACGGTCAATAAATTTTTGTAAATGTGCTCGGGCTTCCTGCTGTTTCTCAAAGGCCTGTTGCTGTTGCGCCAGACGCTCGCTACGGGTCACTTCAAAAGTTGAATAATTACCGGTATAGAGGGTGAGTTCCTGATTTTCGATATGCAGAATATGATCCGTCACGGCATCCAGAAAATCACGGTCATGCGAAATTAGCACTAAAGTGCCTTCATACGCCTTTAACCAGTCTTCGAGCCACAAAATCGCATCCAGATCCAAGTGGTTGGTCGGTTCATCGAGTAATAGCAGGTCTGAACGGCTCATCAGGGTACGGGCCAAATTCAAACGCATCCGCCAACCGCCTGAAAAGCTGGAAACATCCAGGCGAATCTGATGATCCATAAAGCCTAAACCAGCCATTAACTGTGCTGCTTTCGATGGAGCAGAATAGCCATGAATCTCGTCAAAACGGCCATGTAGCTGTGCCAGTTCTGCATCAGAAAGCTGTTCCGTATGCGCTAGTTTAGCCTGTATATCCCAATACTCTTCATCGCCTGACAGAACAAAATCAATGGCTGGCATATCTAGGGCTTTAATTTCCTGAGCCATATGCGCTACGGTCCAAACGGATGGACGGGTTAGCGAACCCTCATCTGCACTGAGCTCACCTAAAAGAGCCGCAAACAGGGTAGATTTTCCTGCGCCATTCACGCCGGTTAAACCAATTTTCCAGCCGGGATGAAGCTGCATGGAGGCTTTTTGAAATAACACTCGCCCACCACGGCGTAACGAAACTTGGTCTAACTGAATCATTGAACTTACTAACAAGGGCAAAAGAGAATGCCGCTATTCTAATGGAAAGCCGGGAGAAAACAAAAAATCTTCGTTGCAGTTTATCCTGTTCAGGCTTTAAAAATTTATAGATTCATATATGATGAACTATGTTTTGAGTAAATACTCTATTTTGTTTAAAAACCGAAAGATAGAGCCATCAAGGCTCATAATAATATTGAGTAGAATAAAAATGAAAAAAGGATTTTTAATTTTATCTGCACTGGGCCTATGGGCTTCGAGTGCACATGCTGCCCCAGTCAATGTCTGTGTATTTGATTTACTGGGAAAATCGGGTGAATCCTTCAAACTGCTGGAAGAATGGGCATTAGCCAGCAAGCAGTGGGGGGCTACGGTTCAATTGATTGCTTATCAGGATGAAGCCAAAGTCGATCAGGATGCCAAAGCCGGAAAATGCGATGGCTTCTATATGACCTCCATGCGCGCGCGAGCTTATAACAAATTTGCAGGCTCCATTGATGCCATTGGCGGCGTTCCTAATAATGACATTGCCATGAAAGCGGTGAGTTATGTGCTGGATAAGCGTAATACCAAGCGCATGACCACTCAGATTGGCAAGGAAAAATTTGAAGTAGCCGGTATTGGCCAGATTGGTCCTGCTTATATCTTTGTCCGTGATCGTAATATGAACAAGCTAGAACATATTAAGGGCAAGAAGTTTGCTGTGCTGCATTATGACTATGCCCAAACCATTATGGTGAACCGGGTAGAAGCTGTACCGGTAAATTCGGAAATTTCCAATTTCATCCGTAAATTTAATCAGGGTGAAGTGGATATTGTGGCAGCGCCCGCTTATGCCTTTAAACCTCTCGAAGTGACCAAAGGACTGGGCCAAAAAGGAGCCATGATTAACTTTCCGGTGGTCAATGTCACAGCAGATCTGATTATTCGACCGGATAAATTTCCGGAACAGTTTGCAGCCAATTCCCGACAATGGTTTGTTAAGCAGTTACCACGCAGCTTCGCGATGGTAAAACGGATGGAAGCAGAAATCCCGCGTAAATATGTTCTGAACCTGAGTCGTGAGGAACAGGTCAGTTATCAGAAAATTCTGCGTGAAGGGCGTATGGATTTAACCAAACAGGGCATCTATGATGCTGGCATGATGACGGTATTAAAACGGGCACGCTGTACTGTGGAAAGAACCAATTTCGAATGCTCAATTAGTGGTGAATAGTTTTAAAATCATGTATATCTTTGTAACTACAGCGAATGAAATGTAATTCAAAGTAGCTAAGCTAAAATATTAAGATGCTGATATATTTATAAAAAAATAAGATAAAAGAAATCAAGAAAAACTGATTTATCTTTATAGGCCAAAAAGCCGCTTTTATCTGGAGTAAATGCTCTATTTTTTTGAAATAAATTTGCTTAATATTTGACGCGTGTACGGACACTCAGCTAACAACAAGATTTCAAAGGATAACTAAAATGAAAAAAACACTCTTATCATTGGCTGCATTTTCTGCATTTGGTTTTGCAGGTGTGGCACATGCAGAAAAGGTCGATATCTGTGTGTTTGACCTACTTGGTAAATCTGGCGAGTCTTTCCAGATGGCTCAGGAATGGGCACTGGCAGCAAAAGGCTGGGGCGCAGATATTAATCTGATCGCTCGTCAGGATGAAGCCGTCGCTGACAATGACTTTAAGGCTGGCAAATGTGATGGCGTATTCATGACCGCCATGCGTGCCCGTCAATATAACAAGTTTGCCGGTTCAATCGATGCCTTAGGTGGTGCTCCAAGTAATGCCATTGCACAGCGTGCGATTAGCTTCGCTTTGGATAAGCGTAATGCCGCTAAAATGGTTACGACCATGGGCGGTAAAAAATATGAGGTGGCCGGGATTGCGCCATTAGGTTCAGCTTTTATCTTTGTACGTGACAAAAACATCAACTCTATTGAAAAAGCCGCAGGGAAGAAGTTTGCTGTTCTTGGCTATGATGATGCGCAAAAAATCATGGTTCAACGTGTAGGTGCTCAGGCCGTAGTGTCTGATGTATCCAACTTCGTGGCCAAGTTTAATAATGGCCAAGTCGATATGGTGGGCGCACCGGCGTATGCGTACAAGCCACTCGAAATCTATAAAGGTCTGGGCAATAGCGGTGCGATGTTTAACTTCCCGGTACTGCATGTCACCTCTGACTTTGTGATCCGTCCGGAGAAATTCCCAGCCGGTTTTGGCCAGAAGTCTCGTGACTGGTTCATTAAAAATCTGCCTAAGAGCATGGCGATGATTAATCGTCTGGAAGCCGGTATTCCAGCAAAATATAAGCTGAATCTGAGCGCGGAAGACAAAACCAAGTACCAGAAGTTATTACGTGAAGGACGTATGGATATGACCAAGCGTGGAATCTATGATGCCAGCATGATGTCGGTATTGAAACGTGCACGTTGCTCTGTCGATAAGGCCAACTTTGAATGTTCACTTTCTGGCGAATAATTTGATTTTTAAGGAAAAAAGCTTAGATTTATCTAAGCTTTTTTTATATTAAACAAAGTCAGATCTGCCATTGCAGATCACGGTAAAGCAGTTAAGCTGATTAAAAATAATGCTTTCATGTTTAGTATAAAAAACAATAACATGTAGCACTTAAAGCAGATAACAAAAACAAGGCAATCAAGGAAAGCAAAATGATGCAGAGAGGATGGAAAGCCCTGGCTGTAGGTGCAGCACTCGCGGCAGTTTCAGGTCTGGCTCAGGCTAAACAGGTGGTATGTGTATTCGATCTGGTCGGCAAAAATGGTGACGTTTATGCTGTAATGAAAGACTATCAGCTGGCTGCAAAAAACTGGGGTGCTGATATCGAGCTCAGGGTAAATACCAATGAAGCCGTCGTCGCAGAAGATTTTAAAGCTGGTAAATGTGACGGGATCAGTGTCACTGGTATGCGTGGCCGTCAGTTCAACCGTTTTACTGGTTCACTCGATGCGATTGGTGCAATTCCTGATCTGAACCTGGCGGTAAAAGTTATGCAAGGCCTGGCGAGTCCGACCTTTGCCAAGCTCATGGTTCAAGGCAAGTATGAAGTCGCAGGGGTAATTCCGGTAGGCGATGCCTTCCTGATGGTCAATGACCGGAGTATTAATACTGTTGCAAAAGCAGCAGGTAAAAAAATTGCTGTACTTGACTATGACGAAGCACAAAAAATCATGGTTCAACAGGTGGGTGCACAGGCAGTCAGCGCCGATGTGACCAACTTTGGCTCTAAATTTAACAATGGTCAGGTCGATATTATTGGCGCGCCGGCTGCTGTATTTAAACCGCTAGAACTGCATAAAGGTTTGGGTAGCAAGGGTGCTATTGTGAATTATCCGGTATTGCAGGTCACCGGTAATATTATTATTCGTCCAGATAAATTCCCGGCAGGATATGGACAAAAATCACGTGAATGGGTGAAAAGCCAGTTACCACGTGCTTTTGGAATTTTGGGTAAAATGAAGGCAGATATTCCCTCTAAATACTGGATGGATATTCCTGAAGCAGATAAGCCAGGTTACCAAAAGCTGATGCGTGATTCGCGGATTGATCTGACCAAACGGGGTATTTATGATAAACGCATGATGAAGTTACTCTGGCAATTCCGCTGCAAGCAAAATCCGAAAAACTTCGAATGTGCATTACAGGATGAGAACTATAAACAATCCTGATAAAATTACTCTGATTTGACTTTTAATCTGTACAGACTGACCATATATTGAGTGTGTTATACTTGAAATATGGTCTTTTCTTTTTAAAGACATTCCATTCAACAGAGGAATCCGCCATGAATGCTCAAGCGCTTGTGCTCACCGACAATGCCGCAAATAAAGTACGCCAGTTGCGTGACAGTGAAGGTAACCAAGACTTAATGCTCCGTGTGTATGTCACTGGTGGCGGCTGTTCAGGTTTCTCTTATGGCTTTAACTTTGCGGAAAGCCAAAATGAAGATGATGCAGAATTCGTCAATGGCGATGTCAAAATGCTGGTCGATTCTCTGAGCTATCAATATCTGGTCGGTTCAGTGGTTGACTATGTTGAAGGTCTGGAAGGTTCACGTTTTGTGGTACAAAACCCGAATGCGACCACGACCTGTGGTTGTGGATCTTCATTCTCGATCTAATACCTATCAAGTTGAATAAAAAAGTCCTCGTATGAGGACTTTTTTATATCTGAAGAAAGCTTAGCTTTCCAGTTTGACCGCTTCAAGCAGGTCAAAAATCACTGTAGTGACATCCTGACTCAGTTCGCGGTTATTAAATATCTCGTAGGCTGTAATGGTAATGTCCGTATCACTCGGCAACAGACGCTGTTCTTCCTCAATCAAGTCATTGATCGGTAACAAAGTCTGTTTCACTTGCAGATGCAAAATATCCTTAAATTCAAGATTTTCATCATCCAGCTCGATCAGCTGTTCATTGAAATAAGGCAGCAAAATTGAATGAAGATAAGGTTGAATATCCTCGATATCAAAGATCTCGATATCACGGGTTTCATCAATCGTACTAATGTGGTCATTTACTTCAATTAAAATATGGTAGTAACTCACATGAATCTCCAAGAAAGTTGGCCTAAGACGTCCTACTGTTCTTCACAATAACATGAAATGAAACCAAGTTGTATTTTTACTAGCCTAAACACATAAATAATATAGGGAATTAAAACCTGAATGTTATCGGGTATACAATAGGGTCTTGTCTGCCGGGCGTAGTTTGAAATCTTGCAGATTCTGTTCACCCAATACAGGATACATTAAGGCTTCCGGATCATTATGATGATAGAGACCCAAGGCATGGCCCAGCTCATGTGCCAAAGTTAAACGTAAATCATCTTTGGCATCAAACTGGTAAATCTGGATCTTATCTCCCATAAAAATACCCTTATGAAACTGGCGTGGGGGAAAACGCTGCTGGGCCTGCTGGATATTTCGCTGATGGCTTTGCACACTGTTTTGATGAACAGAAACTTGCTGATTAAATGAAGATAGCTGTTCCTGAAGATAGGCATATTCGCGCTTAAAACTTTCCAGTTTAGGCTTGAGCATTTCCATCTCATACTGAAGCTGTTCACGCTCGGCAGATGAGCTGGCTTGTTGACGGCGTTGCAATAAGGTTTGAAATTCAAACTCAAGCTGACTTTTTTGCTGGATCAGTCGTTGTTGCTGATCTTCCAGATTTTTCTGTGAAACTTGCAGATTGCTGACTTCACGCTGATATCTGGCTTCATCGGCAAGTAACTTTTTTTCGACCTTTTTAAAGGCTTCATAGTCCTGTTGGCGTTGATCATAGATCAGTTGAATGGCCAGCTGAGCATTCTCATCATAAACCATCAGATCATCGCGATTGGTTCCTTCATGCCAGATCTGAATCGCTTCCTGACTTAATTGAATGACCTCATCACGGGTCAGGCCAAAGCCAGGATCGACCTGGTCAATCCGGAAACGTAAGCGGGTATCGAAAGGATGGGTCAAACGGTCAGTCAGGGAATTAAATTTTAATTGTGGATGGGTCTTGGTTTGTAGATACAAAAACAGTGACACAATGAAAACGACAATCCCCAGAAAGCTTAAAAGACGCATAGTGTTTTTTTAAATATTGTTTGGCTCAATGTAGCTAAAAAACCAGCAAAATCCTAGCGTCAGAGCGATAAAAAGTGGCAATAAAAAACCGTGCTTATGCACGGTTCTGTTCAGGTCAGATTATGATTTTTTACCTTTCCACTGTTCAACCTGTCTTGGCATATTGGAATGATAGATAAAACCAAGGCCTATACCATTCAATAAGAAGATCATAAATTCAATTAAATATTTCAGGTTATAGGAATGTCTGGTTTGGTGATTAAAGGCATACAGCGTGATTTCAGATTTAAAGATCTGGAAAATAATATAGCTCAGCAATCCAATAGCTAGAATGATAAAACCTTTTCCGGAAGGGTAACGCTGAGGTACAGCCAGGATCAGTAATACAATGATAGCAATCAGGAAACCCAAGGAAAAAGAAGCTTCAATTCCGAAAGTTTGCAGGTAATTAAAAGGCGCGAGTACCACATTCGGCGGTAAGATCAGAAGCAGATTGCCCATCGGGTAGAGCAGCATGATCGCAAGCCCGGAAGCCAGAAGAAAAAGCTTAACAAAATTCTGCATACATTTTTATTTTTAAGTTATTTATTTCATTATAGTTTAATTAAAAAAGATTCTATTGCCTATGTATTGAACAAAAAAAAGACCGCATAAAATGCGGTCTTTTTCTCAAAGTGACAAATTATTTTTTATCATCTTTTACTTCAGTGAATTCAGCATCAACTACGCCGTCATCTGCTTTTTGGGCTTGGCCTTCGCCGCCTTGGAATGCATTAGGATCGAAACCTTGTGCACCGCCTTGGCCTTGAGCTGCTTCATAAGCACGTTGAGTGATCGGCATAATAATGTTTTGCAATGCTTCAGTTTTCGCTTTGATTGCTTCAACATCATTTTCTTTCGTAGACGCTTCTAACTCAGAAACCGCAGTTTCGATTGCAGTTTTTTCGTCAGCAGTCACTTGTTCGCCAAGATCTTTTACTGCTTTTTGAGCAGAAGAAACTAGTGCATCCGCTTCGTTACGTGCTTTTGCAAGCTCTTCGAACTTACGGTCTTCTTCAGCATTTGCTTCAGCATCTTTGATCATTGCTTCGATTTCAGCATCAGACAAACCTGAGTTTGCTTTGATCTGGATAGATTGCTCTTTACCAGTGCTCTTATCTTTCGCAGATACTTTCAAGATACCATCCGCGTTGATGTCGAACGATACTTCAATTTGTGGCACACCACGTGGAGCAGGTGGGATGTCGCCTAACTGGAAGTTACCCAACAATTTGTTTTGTTGAGCCATTTTACGTTCACCTTGGTAAACTGAAATGTCTACAGCAGGCTGGTTGTCCGCAGCAGTTGAGAACACCTGAGATTTCTTCGCAGGAATCGTCGTGTTTTTCTCAATGATTGGAGTCAACACGCCACCCATGGTTTCAATACCAAGAGTTAGTGGAGTTACGTCAAGAAGAAGTACGTCAGTTTTATCACCAGACAATACCGCACCTTGGATCGCAGCACCCATTGCGACTGCTTCGTCCGGGTTCACGTCTTTACGTGGCTCGCGACCGAAGAATTCTTGTACTTTTTGTTGTACAAGTGGCATACGAGACTGACCACCTACCAAAATTACGTCAGAGATGTCAGAAGTTGAAAGACCTGCATCTTTCAGCGCAATCTTACAAGGCTCGATGGTACGAGCTACAAGATCAGCAACTAAACCTTCAAGTTTTGCACGAGTTACATTGATCACTAAGTGTTTAGGACCAGTCGCATCTGCAGTGATGTATGGAAGGTTGATTTCAGTTGCGTTAGAAGAAGAAAGCTCGATTTTTGCTTTTTCAGCTGCTTCTTTCAGACGTTGTAACGCAAGTGGATCGTTTTTCAAGTTAACGTTTTGTTCTTTCTTGAACTCTTCAACCAGGTAGTCGATCAATGCGTTATCGAAGTCTTCCCCACCAAGGAAGGTATCACCATTAGTTGATAACACTTCGATTTGCTGGTCGCCATCAAGGTCAGCAATTTCAATGATTGAAACGTCGAATGTACCACCACCCAAGTCGTATACCGCAACTTTACGGTCGCCTTCTTTCTTGTCCATACCGAACGCAAGCGCCGCCGCAGTTGGTTCGTTGATGATACGTTTAACTTCTAGGCCTGCAATTTTACCTGCATCCTTAGTTGCTTGACGTTGTGCATCGTTGAAGTAAGCAGGAACAGTAATCACCGCTTCAGTGACTGTTTCACCCAGGTAGTCTTCTGCAGTTTTCTTCATTTTTTTCAGAACTTCTGCAGAGATCTGTTGTGGAGCAAGTTTCTTGTCGTTTACTTCAACCCAAGCATCGCCATTGTCAGCTTTCAGGATTTTGTAAGGAACCAGACCGATATCTTTTTGTACTGCCTGGTCTTCATAACGACGACCGATCAGACGTTTGATCGCGAATAATGTGTTTTTAGGGTTGGTTACCGCTTGGCGTTTAGCTGATTGACCAACAAGGATCTCGCCATCTTTGTACGCAATAATAGATGGAGTTGTACGTGCGCCTTCAGCGTTTTCGATAACTTTAACTTTGTCGCCTTCAAGTACTGCAACACATGAGTTTGTAGTACCTAAGTCAATACCAATGATTTTAGCCATTTGGATGTTTCCTCAAAAATTCTTTTATTCCCAAATTTTTCCCTTTAACAAAGGGAAATTAAAAGGGATTTACTTGTTATCCGATATGAGAGCCGTTCAATTTTTTTCAAGTAAATTTTTAGAAAAAATTTCACAAACTCCCGATTTATTTAGCTTAAGCGCCAACCATGACCATTGCAGGACGTAATAAACGACCATTGAGGGCATAGCCTTTTTGCAAGACTGTACCGATTTCATTAGATTTGGCATTTGGATCAATACCGACTGCCTGATGCAATTCAGCATTAAAACCATTTGCGGTATCAACTGCGACTACACCAAATTTCTCTAGTGTATTGAGCAACGCTTTCAGGGTCAGTTCTACGCCTTCACGTAACGGGCCCTGTTCTTCCCCTGCAGCAACAATCGCGCGCTCCAGGTTATCCACTGTATCTAGCAGCTCTTTAGAGAACTTTTCCAGCACAGTGTCTTTATGCTTTTCTGATTCACGCTGAATACGTTCTACACTTTTTTGTGCTTCGTAAACTGCATTGGCAGTGCGTGCTTTTTCTAACTTTAAGTCACCTTCAAGTTGTGCAATCTGCTCTTGTAAAGATTCAACGGTAACTTCTACTTGCTCAGGTTCAGCTTGAGTTTGCTCTACCTCTTGTGTCGCTTGCTCTTGCTCAAGATCTTGAGCTTGTTCGTTCTGCTCAGTTGCCATTGATTTACTCCGTTTAAATGGGTTCTTAAACATGTACAGTCCTTGGGCGTCAGAGTTAACTGCGTTAATACTGAACTGCCATGATTGAAATTTTTAATTATTTAAAGAAATCGGGGCAGGGGCAAAAAATTCAAGCACAAGTACAGATTAATTTTAGGATTTATTTGGATTTAATGACTTTCATAAATGTAGCATCGTATTTTTAGATAGAAATAATAATTTTTATCTGTTTTAAATATTTTTAAGACCGGTGCATCATAGCGTCATTAACAGCGACCTTGTTCTGAGGAGGGAGCTGAACCAGGTTGCTGTTGCCTTATTTTTTAAGCTGTTTTTTCCAGTCGGATCCCTCACACATGGTCCGGCTTTTTTTTGTCCAGATTATTTTTTAGACATAAAAGCGATTAATAACTAAGCAATAAAGTATTACACAAAAAATGAGCAACGCTATATTATTCATTTCAGATTCTATCGCTGTAGTTTCTTCTCTTTTTAGAAATGTGTTTTCGTGGCTTATCTTTTCTCTAGATAAGCCTTTTTTTTGCCTGAAATTTGCTACGGTTTTCGACCTATAAAATGAGATCATCTTCATCAAGACTATACTGAGTGAAAACATTTCTTCTATTCAAAGAAAATAACTGGAATGAGATCAAAACCATAAAACTGCGCCCATAAAAAAGCTCTGATTAAATCAGAGCTTCTCTTTTCATTTATATTTTACTTAATCACGACGATTACGTGGTCGCTGCTGTTCCTGTTTACGTCGCTGATCATTCCAGTGTGGATTATTGGAGCGGTTTTGTTGAACCCGTTTACGCTGCTGTTCTGCCACTTTTTTATGTTGTTCCAGTTGCTGGCGACGTTTACCTTCAGCCTGCGCCTGTTTCTGACGCTGGTTACTCAGATTTTTGCGTTGCTGTTCCAGACGTTGTCGTTCCAGTTGAGTTTTACGACGGTCCAGTTCTATTTGCCGACGCCGTTCCTGTTCCCAGTTACGCTGCTGAATATTTTTGCGACGTTCCAGTTCCAGTCTCTTACGCTGCTGTTCGTATTCCCAGCGCTGCCGGTCATAGCGACGATCCTGATCATAACGATAGTCATAACCTCGATCACGACGGTCATAACGTCCGTCATAATAACCATCATCAGGAAAAGCCACACAGCCTACGGCTAAAAATGCAGTGGCTAAGGATACCGTTATTATTCTTATCGCCATAAGCTATCTCCTTTTATACAGACTTCTACATCAAAGTCGCAAAAGTGCTGTAAAAATCTCACTTAAACTGTCAATGACATCTGATTAAATTCAGGTTAGCGTATTTGGCAGATGATCTATGTACATTGATATTAAGACTTATATAAGAATATGGTCACTAAAACCCTAATCATGTAGAAAAAATGAAGAATTATGGGAAAAGGATGAAAACTCATGGGTGTGAATAATCCGGTCACAAAATTTGTAATGGATAAGGGGCAGGGCACTGCAGCACGCTTGCTGGATTGCCTGCCGAGCTTTGCACAAGAACGTCTGGTAAAAGCATTGGATTATCCTTATGACTATCCTGATTTGGATCCTTATATAAAATGCTTGATGGCGATTCAGATTAAACAGGGAGAGCACAGTTTTATTAGTGAAGATGCGGTGCAGTCACGTCAACTGTTTGATGAACGCATGAAAGCTATTCAGGTGAAACCGACGCCGGTCAAGGCAGTCGAGGATCTGCGTTTGCCATTGCAAAATGGCACTATCTTTGCCCGACATTATCATCCGGCACCACAGAAAAAATTGCCGATGGTCATTTTCTATCATGGTGGTGCATTTATAGTGGGTGGTCTGGATACGCATGATGAGTTCTGCCGTTTATTGGCGGTACATGCCAAGGTGCAGGTACTCAGCGTGGCTTATCCGCTAACGCCCGAATACAGTCCTTTGCAGATGGTACAGGTCTGTGAAGATGCTCTGGCTTGGGTACATCAAAACATTAAGCAGCTGAAAATCTATAAAAACCAGATTGTAGTGGCAGGGGATAGTGCAGGTGGAAATCTGGCGGCAGTAGTTGCGCAGCGGAGTGCCGATAAAATCTATGCACCTCGCGCACAGTTATTGCTTTACCCGGCTGTCGATTTTAAAAGCCGCCATCCTTCTTTTTATGCATACAATCAGGGCCTGGTACTTTCAGCTCAGGATATTGATCTGGTGACCAAGCTATATGCTGAAACACATCAGGTCGAACTGGACGATCCGCTGATTTCACCGACCTATGGTGAACTGAAGAATCTACCGCCTGCCTATGTGATTACCGCCCGTCATGATGTGTTGCATGATGAGGGTTCAATCTATGCTCTGAAGTTACGTGAGAATGGGGTACGAGTGTACTATCGGGAATATACGGATCAGGCACATGGTTTTATCAATCTGACCCCAATTCATAAACGTTCGAAAAAGCAGGTTATTGAACTCAGCAAGAATTTCCGTAAATTCCTGGATAAAAAGATCTGATTCAAAAATAGATGTAAAAAAGGTGTTTCACGTGAAACACCTTTTTTATTTTTTATGGATCTTGGCTTCTGGAAAGACTAAATTAAATTTAGGTACATAAAAGCTTTGTAAATATTTAGCTTTAGAAAAATCTGGGAATATATCCTGAGTATCTTGCCACTCTGCTTGAATGAGCTTGGATAAATAACCCCGGAATTGAGGGCTAAACTGATAATGCTGG
This sequence comes from Acinetobacter sp. YH12241, assembly GCF_013417535.1. Taxonomy (NCBI): domain Bacteria; kingdom Pseudomonadati; phylum Pseudomonadota; class Gammaproteobacteria; order Moraxellales; family Moraxellaceae; genus Acinetobacter; species Acinetobacter sp. YH12241. The sequence continues at coordinate 36,353 of NZ_VPDQ01000028.1, forward strand.
GATTTCCAGGTTTGCCGGATTTTTAGCATGGAGCTTGGAAGATGATGACTATTTAAATAGAAAGAACGAGGAGATTTAGGTTTTTTAAGACGAAGCGTCATGCTTTGCTCACGATAAGTAATGCGGCAAATCGTTTCCTGTCCCTGTTCTTGCCAGTCAAACTCTGCATATTCTTTAGGAATACCCCACAAGTGCTGACCATGCACAATAGATTCATGAGTAGAGACATAAATTTTCGGAATAGTCGAAAGACGCCGTCTGCTAATTAAAGGATGATCCATAATGAGCAATTCATCATAAGGGCCCACAGGAGAATGATGATAGCGCACTAATAGAACCTGAACGACACGGCCGAGTGGAGATGGCGCAATCCGAAAACTTTGAAATTCACGAATGAAATGAGGGGTAATCCAGTAATTTAGAATAAAACCCTCCCCCTGCAAATGCCAGGGCGGAAATTGATGGACGCTTTTCTCCTGTAGTAATGCATGGCTCATTATTATTCTCTTGTCTTTAGTCGGCAGGTCACTGCATTATTAGTCATGAAAGATTAATATGTTGTGAATCTCAACCTTTCTTTATCAGTAGATGAGTTAAAAAATGTTAAAAAAATCATTATCTGCTATCGCGTTGATCGCATTTAGCTTGCCAAGTTTTGCTGCCAATACCCTGATCGAGATGAAGACCTCATCCGGTAATATCGAAATTGAACTCTTTAATGACAAAGCACCGATTACGGTGAAAAACTTTGAAGAATATGTCAAAAGCAACTTCTATACAGGAACCATTTTCCATCGGGTCATTCCTGGTTTCATGATTCAGGGCGGAGGCTTTGATCTCAACATGCAGGAAAAAGCCAATAATAAAGCTTCAATCAAGAATGAATCAGATAATGGTTTGCAAAACAAACGTGGCACTTTGGCCATGGCACGTACCAACGACCCTAATTCGGCGAAAGCGCAGTTCTTTATTAACTTGGTAGATAACAGTTTTCTGGATCGTTCACCAAGAAATGCTGGATATGCAGTATTTGGCCGGGTCACAAAAGGTATGGAAGTAGTCGATAAGATCGCTCAAGTACCTACTCAGAACTATGGCATGCATCAGGATGTTCCGAAAACAGCTGTGAAAATCAACAGTGTGACCATTAAAGCACCAAGCGTGAAAAAGTAAGTGAAAAATAAAACATAAATGTTTTGTTTATATTTTCTTTGGAATATTATGAACTTATGTAACAATTGGTAGGAAAATGAACTAATTTGGTGCATAAAAATGAAACAGTCATGATTGGTGTGCGTTAAAAGCACTTGCTTGTGTAGGAAATTGCCCTATAATGAGCTCATACCGACGAGATAGACGGAAATGAACGAAACGCGAAGCGTTGAGTTGTTAAGTTTATCGAAGTCCAGCTTCTGGCATTGACGAGATGTTAGAAAGATCATTAAGAGATTATGAAGAACAACTTGTGTGGATTTTTACTGGTTGATTGATCGAAATTATTTTCATTGATTGAATGGTAGAAATTACTCGAAGTTTATTTGAGAAATATTTGTCAGAAAAT
>NZ_VPDQ01000029.1:0-26600 GCF_013417535.1 Acinetobacter sp. YH12241
AAAGTTTTACGTACTTTAACTGAATCAACCTATGAAATTCAGCCTCAGCAAAGTCATTATGAATCTCTCGAAGTAGATGAGTTCTGGAATTTTGTTGGAAATAAAAAGAATAAACAATGGCTTATTTTTGTTCAAAAGTCATATTTTACCTCGGAGAAACCGGACATTTTTATTGGTGAGAATATAGACACTTTAAATGGGTTCTAACACTCTCGTTTCGTATAACAGCCATTATGTTAAATGGAAGGAAGCAAAATAAGTTAACATTTTGCTTCCGGCCACATTAAGCTAGAGTTTTATTTAAATAAAGCTATTTAGTAATCATTAAATTAATTAAAATCTAAATCTAACACCAGCTCCATATAACCAACCTTTCTCAGAGTTTGATTCTATTTGCCACGACGTTTCATCATTACCTTTTGAATACTCATAGGCAATGTCGATATAAGGCATGATCTTTTTACTGATTTCATAGCGAGTTTCAAACCCTGCGGTTGCACTGCTTAAACCAGTTTTTTTCGCATATTTAGAGTCATCACTAAAGATAGCATCCAACTCTAAATAAGGTTGAATAATCAACTTTTGCGTAATCAGAAAATCACGTTCCGTTTCTAGGCTAAAGCCCGCATAATTGTCTTCTCCCGCATAGAGATAAGCATCAGTTTCAAAGAAATATGGCGCCATACCATGTAAGCCAATCACCGCATCAACATTTTCTTCGGTGTCTTTGCGATGATCATTGAGTTCAACTTTTTCACTACGATAACGTGCACCAATCTGTGCATCCCAAAAGTCTGAAATCATACGGCTATATAAAAGTTTGGCATCATAATGTGCATCATGCGATTCTTCTTTATCGGCATGAATTTTAATAAAAAGCTTATTTTCATCTGTGCCAATACGGGTTTCAAACTCTGACTTTAAATCACCTGTGCCATCTTCATTGACAAGCCACTTATTGTCCACTGTCGTAATCGCATAAATTTGCGCACCGTGTTCTGAGCGATGATCATAATGCGAACTCTGCTGAGCATTCGCATCTGGTACATGATGTAAATGATTAACCGTAGATGTTGCCTGATGTTGTGCCTGATTCATTTGGCTATGGTTCATTTGAGAGCGATCCATTTGCATCGGCTGATTTTGACTAGAAGATGTAGCAACTGTCATTTTTTCAGGCGCACTATGATCTTCACCATTATGTGCCAAACTCACTGCACTGACCATCAACAAAGAGCTTGCTAAAACAGTTTTAGAAAAAAGATTAATGGTGCGCATGTTGATCTCCTTTCTGTACTTTTTGATCTTGCTGTTTCTCTGTTGATTTGTGATGCATTGGCTGATGACCTGCATGTTGATGGTTCATCGGTGCTGAATGTGCAGCATGATTCATTTTCCCCATCATCTGCATGTGTTGTGCATGCTCTTGTGGAGAATGCTGTGAATGATCCATCTCAGACATCGCTTGATGATTCATTGATGGTACATTTTTTCCATCAGTCTGAGCAGTTGAATGATGCCCTTCGTGCGCCAAACTTAAGCTTGTTAAACTCAATACCGCAACAGAAAAAAACGCTTTAAATACAAAATTAGTGATGTGCATGTCCAGCTCCTTTTTGCTCAGTTACTTGGTGAGTTTGAGTCGAATTTGTACCTTGAATTGGCGTTGTAGACACTTGTTCATCGCTAACATTTGCCACGATCAACTTGTTCATCATTCCTGCACTCATGTGATACAACAAATGACAATGGATTGCCCATTCGCCCAACTCATCCGCAGTTAATAAAGCAGTGACTGTTTTACCCGGTGGTACAATCAATGTGTGTTTATTCGGCATATCTACCGACTCTTGACCATTCTCCAACTGCATAAACATGCCATGTAAATGCATGGGGTGCGCCATCATACTGTCATTAATAAATTTGATACGGATACGCTCGCCATACTTCACTTTTAATGGCTCAGCATCGCTGAATTTTTTACCGTTAATCGTCCAAATATAACGCTCCATAGTACCGCCCAAACGCACTACTAATTCACTGCTAGCTTCACGAGTATCTTTTTGCGGTTCTAAAGATTTTAAATCACTATATTGCAAGGCTTTATTGCCCGCAGGTGTAGATGCATTTGCCCAACCATAAACCACTTGATCATTTTCTTGTGGTTTTGCTGTGCCATGCTGTGAATGATCCATTTTCGAGTGATCCATGCCTTGCATATCGCCATGGTTCATTTTTGAATGATCCATTTTCGAGTGATCCATGCCTTGCATATCGCCATGGTTCATTTTTGAATGATCCATTTTCGAGTGATCCATGCCTTGCATATTGCCGTGGTTCATTTTCGAATGATCCATTCCTGCATGATCACCACCACCATGTCCCATATCTTCCATGGTCAAAAGTGAGCGTGGACGTGGTGCAGGCATATGAATGCCATGTGTCATAGGATTTAGTTCATTGTGCAGTGTACCAATCGCATAGCCTGAACGGTCAATTGACTCAGCTTCAATTTGATAATGTCCGCCTTTTGGCTCCACAATCACATCATAAGTTTCAGCTGTGCCAATACGAAACTCATCCACAGCAACAGGTTTTACAGGCTGACCATCAGCACTGACCACAGTCATTTTCAAGTTAGGAATACGGACATCGTAGAAAGACATCGCAGATGCATTCACAAAACGTAGGCGAATTTTTTCATTCGGTTTAAACATTCCTGTCCAATTTTGTTCAGGTGTTTTGCCATTAATGAGGAAGGTATAACCTGTAACATCCGACATGTCGGTTTTTAGCATACGCATCTGATTCCACATTTTGCGGTCAGACCATGTCGCTTTTATGCCATCACGTTTAACCTGCTTCCAAACATCACCCAAGGTTTCACGCTGATCTTGATAATATTCAGCTGAAATTTTAAGATCTTTCTGAATTTGATCACTGGTTTTTTCATGAAAATCTGACAACATCACCACATAGTCACGTTCAGCTTTTTCATGTGCTGCCAATGGTGTTTTACCTTTTGGATAAATCACAAAAGAACCATATAAGCCGTCCTGTTCCTGTCCTTTAGAATGAGCGTGATACCAATAAGTCCCGCTTTGGCGAATCTTGAATTTATAAACATACTCGCTTTGAGGCTTAATACCGTTAAAACCATTAAATCCCGGTACACCATCCATAATGCCCGGCAACAACAGTCCGTGCCAATGAATAGAAGAATCTTGGTTTTTTAAATTATTTTTCACGCGAATGATGGCTTCATCACCCTCTTCAAACTCAAGCAAAGGCGCAGGAAATTGACCATTTACGGTAATGCGCTTTACAGGCTTTCCAGTTGGGCTGACCACTGCTTCATCAATAACAAGCTGATATTCACGCACTTCGGCAAAAACCAAAGGCGACGATGCAAAACAAATACCTGCTAATAGGTACGAACTAATTTTATGAGACATAACTTAACCTTAATTTTTGAAAAATAAATAAATTTTAAAAAAAATGGTTAAGTTTTAGGAGGACGTGAAATTTCTTGCCAATACCCATTTAGATATTGGTTGGGGTAATAAAAATTAGGCTGATCTATAGAATAGAAGGTATCTAGGGGATCTAGCGAGCTTTGCAAAGAATGAAGACATGAGATCTGTGTCTGGCAGGATAAGCTAGAACATTCCTGACACTTTTTGTGATCTATATTCTGATTAAGAGCTAAATGATTATGGCAATCGGTATTCGTCTGTACTTCGTGATTAATACCATGTTGAGTGACTTGCTGTGCTTGATCTAAACAATGATCTTGGCTCATTTCAGTTTGCATATTGATATGCATTATCTTTACTGATGCAACAGACACACTACTCCATCCTATGGCAAAAACCATAAGAAAACAAAACCAAAGTTTTTTGGAGAGATGAGTCAACACGAATGCTATCTAGGAATAGAATTTAATCCAAAATATCTTAACGGAATTTCAAATATTTACAACCCAATATAATTTAGTAGTTTCTCTAAAATTAACATAATACACGTTATGCGAAATTAGAAAAATGAGTTTATTGCACTGATATTTATCTGTTTTTTAAATTTTAGACCTGGGTTGGTGCCCAGGTTTTTTTATTGCGTATAACAGCCATGATGTTAAATAGTTCTCTTTTTAGATAAATATTCATGTTTTCAATACATGCTAATTAGAGATTTTGAACTCAAGCAATTCTATAAAATTTTAACTTATGTGTACCTCTACTTTTAACTTCGGTTATTTATGGGAGGATTACCGGTGGCCTAACTTAAATAAAAAGTCTCCGACAAACCCGGTACGGTTCACTATCTATTGTTATTCTTACCTGAAATTGATGTGAGCTTATAGAGACAAGGTAAATTTGCAAAAGTGCCGGCTATTCAGTGTTCATTGAATGTTTAATTTAATTTATTAAGCTTGACCTTGGAGTGGCTCTAAGCCTTATACTTGGTACAAATTTTTCGATTGTTATGATGATGCGTTCTACTACATGGATTACAGTCTTGGTTGGATTGTTCATGTTCCAAAGCTTTTGGAATGTGGCGGCGGCCTTTTGTGTCCATGAACAACAGCCTCAATCACAGCAGAGTTATCATTTTGGTCATCACCAAAATACCTTGTGTGCCAGCGATAGTCGTCAACACGATCATAATGGACAGTCAGAAAACATAAAAACATTCAGTAGCGATTTAGAAATCGGTGAAGATCATCAAGATCATCTACCATCGATGACGCATTTGATTGTACAAAATGAAAAAGTAGATGTGTTTCATCCAAGCTCTGAAGTTAAAGTGAATCCACAATTTCATTGGAAAAACAGCTATCAGGCTCCTGACCTGTTTCAACAAAGCCCACCTCCCGAATTTTCCCCGCTCATGGTGGGGTAGCCTAAAACATTCCCACCACTTTTATTATTTAAATAAGTGGGAAAAATCATGTCTTCACAATCAATTATACTCTTGCGTCATAGCTTGGTTGCTTGTATATGTGCAGCGGCTATGCAATATAGCTATGCTGAAAACGTTACCAGCTTTGAATCCGCTTTAGCAAAAGTACAAAGTTACCAGACTCAAGACAAGCTGTGGCAACAAGTTCAGCAAATATCTGAATTGAATATTCAGCAAAGTCGGTTATGGCAGAATCCAAGTATAAGTTTAGAACAGTCTGGCTTTGGCTCAGGTCAAGAACAGGAATTCAATGTTGGCGTTAGTCAACCTCTAGATCTATTTGGTCAGCGTAAGCTGAACCGGGTGATTGCCAATACCTCGAATCAACAAATCCAATTGCAACAGCAATTATGGAAGGCACAAAGCCAACTGATTGTTAAATTTGCATGGTCGCAATTTGCACTTGCTGAGGTTGAGCAGTCTGCTTATTCAGTACAGTTAAAAACAAGTAAAGCCAATCTGGACAGTGCCCAGAAACGCTATCAGGCAGGCAGTATTGCCCTGGTTGATTTTGAGCGTACCCAAATTGAAGCGCTAGAAATCCAACGACTTTATCAGCAAGCGATGCTGAATAAACAAGCTGCCGGTCGTCAGCTGTCTAATTTGTGGGGGGGAGAAACATCTTCACATCTTCAATTGAATAAAACCGCTATCCCTTGGCCAGAGCAAAGTCTCCAAACTGTGCAACGGTATATTGCTGAAGGGTGGCTAGAAAAATTCTATGCCTTGAACATTCAGCAATCGGATCATCAAATTGAAAATTTAAGAATTCAGGCACGTCCCAATCCGACTTTAAATGTAGGCATGAAACGTAGCAAAACCCCTAATGAAAGCAACGATACGACTTTGGCAATCGGCGTGGCTATTCCACTGAATATTTTCAACCGCCAGCAATATGCGATCCCGATGGTCCAGCAACAGCAAATATTGCTGAACCAACAGCAGCAGCGTGAGCTGAAGCAACAAATACTCAATATTGCCAACAGCATGCATCAGCTCAAAGGTTTACGTAGCCAGTTCGATGCCACAACAGCACAAGTTACTTTGGCGACCAAAGTTCAGAGCCGTACTTTACAAGGGTTTCAGGCAGGGAAACTGTCCATTACCGACGTTCAACAAGCAACCACCCAACTGCAGAATCTTCGATTGGGTCAATTACAAATTCTACGTCAAGCTTGGCAAACTGCCCTCGCAGCTGAGGCACTCAGTATTGGCACAAGTTATGAAGAAATTAGCCGTTCGGATGCCTATACACAACTGAATAAAAAGGCAGTCGAAGCATCGCAAAATTTAATCAATGGGGGAGCACGATAAAATGAACGCCAAGCAAAACGGAAAAATATCCCAGTCTCTCATGATTGCAATTTTGATTCTGATTACGGTCTTGGTCAGTCTGGTTATTTGGTTAAGTTCAAAAAAAACTGAATCTGAGGGGCATGGTCATGATGAGGGAAATGCCGAACATTCTGATGAAGATAGTTCTGAAGAAGGACATGCTGAAGAAGGCGAAATACAACTGACCAGCCAACAAATGGTTGAACAAGGTTTAAAAGTTGCTGTTGCATCCACAGGATTGGTTGAAAAGCTGACAACCCTGCCAGGTAAATTGGTGGTGAATACCGATCAACAAGCGCATATATCGCCTAATTTTAGTGGTCATGTCGAGCAGGTCAATGTGGCTTTAGGACAGAGCGTGCAAAAAGGACAAACGCTGGCTGTACTAATCGTGCCTGAACTGATCGACCAACAGGCAAATCTGCGTATGGCACAGGTGAATCTGGATTTGGCCCGTAAAGATTACCAGCGCGAACAGCAACTCTGGTCACAGGGGATTTCTGCCAAACAGGATTACCAGCGTGCCGAAAATGCCTACCGTCAAGCGCAGATTACTGTCCAGTCCTCACAAGCACGTTTAAATGCATTAGGTGCAAGTGGCAATAACAATGGGCGTTTTCTGATTAAAGCACCGATCTCTGGGGTGATCAGTCAAAAAGATATTGTGGTCGGTGAAAATGTGCAACTGGCTAATCAGCTCTTTGTCATTGAACAGCTGAAAGATTTATGGCTTGAGTTTAATTTGCCGAATCAATTCTCAGGTCAACTGCAAGCCGGGCAAAAAATTGACTTTAAAGTGAATGATTCAGATCAAATCTATAAAGCTACTGTACAAAGCTTAACCTCTCAGGCAGATGTACAAACAGGGCGTCTGGTGGTGCGCGCAAAACTCGATGCGCAAGCTACTGAGTTGCGTTCTAATGTGCTAGTGAGAGTGTTGATTCCGGAAGCTACAGCAAAATCAGCCCTTCGGATTCAAAAGTCTGCGCTGCAAAGTATTGAAGGTGAAGACAGTATTTTCATCGTAGATTCAGAACAAAAAGGTCAAGTCCACTTAAAAGCACAGAAAGTGCAATTGGGGCAGGCTTCAAGTGATGGACAATGGCTTGAAGTGATTTCTGGGCTGACTGAAGGGCAGAAGTATATCGCTCAAGGCAGTTTCTTGTTGAAATCTGAATTAGAAAAAGACGAGGCAGGCCATGAACATTAATTCTGATCTGCCAAAACCAGAAGGTTTATTCGAACGAATCATTCAGTTTTCCATACAAAATGCGATTTGGGTGTTGCTCTTTGTCTGTACCTGGATTGCGGTCGGGGTGTATAGCTATCAGAAACTCCCGATTGATGCTGTACCCGATATTACCAATACCCAAGTCCAGATTAATACTCAAGCCAAGGGTTTTACTGCGCTTGAAGTCGAACAGCGGATTACCTATCCCATTGAAAATGCCATGGCTGGCATTCCGGATCTGGAGCTTACCCGTTCCATATCCCGTTATGGACTCTCTCAAGTCACCATTGTCTTTAAAGATGGGACTGATATTTATTGGGCCCGTCAGCAGATTAACCAACGGATACAGGAGGCGCAATCTGAGTTGCCTGCACAAATCGCACCGACGATGTCCCCCGTTTCTACGGGTCTCGGTGAGATTTATCAATGGGTACTGAAGGCAGATCCGAATGCGAAAAAGCCGGATGGAACTGCATACACGCCGATGGATTTGCGTGAGATTCAGGACTGGATTGTGCGTCCTCAACTGCAACGTGTTAAGGGAGTTGCAGAGGTCAACAGTATTGGTGGTTTTGAAAAAACCTATGTGGTCTCTCCCGATTTAAACCGGATGCAGCAACTGAATATCTCATTAGAACAACTGCAACAGGCTTTAGCGCAAAATAATGAGAACCGAGGTGCAGGTTATATTGAAGACAATGGTCAGCAACTGACGGTACGTGTACCGGGTACATTCAATGGGCTTTCTGATATTGAGAACACCATGCTGGGTAGCCCAAATGGCAGCCCAATTCGGGTTGGTGATATTGCGCAAGTCTCTATTGGGCATGATTTAAGAACCGGTGGGGCAACCTATAACGGCAAAGAAACCGTTTTAGGGATTGCCATGATGGCGATGGGTGGAAATAGCCGGACTGTTTCTAAAGCTGTGGATGCCAAGCTTCAAGATATTCAGAATAGTTTGCCTAAAGGGGTAGTGATTGAAACGGTGTACGACCGTACTACCTTGGTTGAGAAGGCGATTAAAACCGTTCAGAAAAACTTGGTAGAGGGAGCAATCCTGGTCATCATCATTCTGTTCCTGTTTTTAGGGAATATCCGTGCTGCCTTGATTACTGCCTGTGTCATTCCACTCTCTATGCTGTTTACCTTAACCGGGATGGCACAGAAAAATATCAGTGCCAATCTGATGAGTTTAGGTGCACTCGATTTCGGCATCATTGTCGATGGTGCTGTGGTGATTGTCGAAAACTGTATCCGGCGTTTAGCCCATACACAGCAACTGTTAAAACGACCTCTCACACAAAGTGAACGCTTTAAGGAAGTTTTTCTGGCTGCCCGCCAAGCACGTCGTCCTCTTATTTTTGGTCAGCTTATTATTTTGGTGGTGTATTTGCCGATTTTTGCTTTAAGTGGTGTAGAAGCAAAACTATTTCATCCGATGGCTTTAACCGTTGTTCTCGCACTGGTGGCAGCTATTATTTTATCGATCACCTTTGTGCCCGCTGCAGTTGCTTTATGGGTTAAAGGGGAGATCAAAGAAACGGAAAGCCGTTGGATGATCTGGCTCAAAACCCGATATCAACAGATATTGGATGGAGCCTATCATTACAAAGCGGTGGTTTTAACTTTTGCCATTTGTCTCTTGGTCATTACGGGTCTGCTCAGCACGAAGATTGGCAGTGAGTTTGCACCCCAGCTGAGTGAAGGTGATTTTGCGGTACAGCAATTACGTTCTCCAAGCACAGGCTTGGAAGAGTCTTTACGTATTCAGGAAAATACCGAAAAGCTTTTACTGAAAAACTTTCCCGAAATTAAAGCTATATTTGCCCGTACCGGGACTGCTGAAGTGGCGACAGATGTGATGCCACCGAATATTTCCGATGGTTATATCATGCTGAAACCACGTGAGGAATGGCCAGATTCAAAAGAAAGCCTAGATGCACTTCGAACCCGAATGGAAGCTTATCTTGCGACAATTCCCGGCAATAACAGTGAGTTTTCTCAGCCTATTGAGCTACGTTTTAATGAACTGATTTCAGGTATACGCAGTGATGTGGGGGTGAAGGTTTTTGGTGATGACATGCAGGTTTTGAATACTGAGGCTGCAAAAATCGCGAAAATCATTCAGCAAGTCGCAGGTAGCAGTGCGGTGAAAGTTGAACAAACTTCGGGTCTGCCTTTACTCAATGTAGAGATTGATAAAGCTTTAGCTGCCCAGTATGGCTTGAGTGTGAAATCTATTCAGGATGTGGTGGCTGCAAGTATTGGTGGACAAAGCGTGGGAGAGATTTTAGAAGGCGATCGTCGTTTTGATTTTGTTATCCGTCTTGGAGAGCAAGACCGTAGTGTCGCATCTGTTTCCCAGTTACCTATTCAGCTTCCAAATGGTGGCAGTATTTTATTGTCGGATGTCGCGCAAGTCTCGACCATTGAAGGAATCAACCAAGTCAGTCGAGAAAATGGTAAACGCCGAGTTGTGGTTACAACGAATGTTGAAGGGCGTGATTTAGGGTCTTTTGTTTCTGATGTACAGACACAGCTCAAAGCATACACTTTGCCAAGTGGTTATTGGATAGAATATGGCGGTCAGTTTGAAAATTTGGCTTCAGCCAAAGCACGGATGCAAATCGTGATTCCACTGGCTTTAATCACTATCTTTATTTTACTGATGGCGGTCTTTCACAATGTCAAAGAAAGTCTATTGGTCTTTACCGGGGTACCCTTTGCCTTGACCGGTGGTGTGCTGTTCCTTTGGCTAAGGGATATTCCATTATCGATGTCAGCTGGAATTGGCTTTATTGCCTTATCTGGTGTTGCAGTCCTCAATGGACTGGTAATGCTGACCTTTATTAAGGAATTAAGGGACAAATATCCAGTGCATAAAGCCGTGTGGCAAGGGGCTATTTTGCGCTTAAGACCAGTGTTGATGACAGCTTGTGTGGCTTCACTGGGTTTTGTACCAATGGCGCTGGCAACCGGAACAGGGGCTGAGGTTCAACGGCCACTGGCAACCGTAGTGATTGGCGGGATTATCTCTTCAACATTACTAACTTTGGTGCTGTTACCCGTGCTTTATCGTTGGATAAATGAAAAGAAAGTTTCTTAATCCAATAGATTAGTCGATTTACAGCAGAGATATTGGCTGTTATCCAATATCTCTGCTCATCATAAATAGAATAAGGAAAATATTTTATGTCAGAACATCATGATCATAGCCATGCGGTTGTTACTGAAGAAAATAGTAAGAAGTTAATGGTTGCCTTAGGTTTAACGACTACTTTTTTAATAGTAGAAGTTGTCGCTGCTTTTATTACCCAAAGTTTGGCTTTGTTATCTGATGCAGCTCATATGTTTACTGATGTAGCCGCTTTAGCTATTGCTCTTGCCGCTATCAAAATTGGTAAAAAAGCCGCAGATGATAAAAGAACTTTTGGCTATCAGCGATTTGAAATTTTAGCGGCTCTGTTTAATGCGGTGATGCTTTTTGTGGTAGCAATATATATTGTATATGAAGCTTATCAACGTTTTACGAATCCTGCTGAAATTCAAAGTGTTGGAATGATGATTGTCGCGGTCATTGGTTTGGTCATAAATTTGATTTCAATGAAAATCCTTTCTGCTAGTGCTGAAGGAAGTCTAAATATAAAAGGTGCATATTTAGAAGTTCTTAGTGATGCTCTAGGATCGATAGGCGTGATTATCGGAGGAATAGTTATTTATTTTACCCAGTGGATGTGGGTTGATACCGTAATCGCTGTGTTAATTGGCTTCTGGGTCTTACCTCGAACTTGGATTTTATTAAAACAAAGTATTCATATTCTGCTTGAAGGAGTTCCTGATGAGATTGATATTGAGTCGTTAAGAAATGATTTATTGAAGCTAGAGGGCGTTGAAGGGATTCATCAGTTGAAAGTCTGGGCTATATCCTCAAGAAATATTCATTTAACTGCTCATTTGGTTGCTCCGAATAGCAATACAGATCAACTCTATCAAAAGGCCTTAGAAGTTCTAAAACATAATCATAATATTACTGAAATTACGTTACAAATAGAAAATACGAAATGTAATACATTGAACCAACATAAACACTAATTTGGACTTTAGTCTTCATATAGATGTTTTGTGTAACTTTAAAGTATACCCTAAAGTTACACTGTGAAAGCTGTAAAATACATGTCTCATTTAAATGAAATTCATACATACGTTACATGTAACTTTTAAGATTAAGATTCATTAGTTACAATAAGCAGAAATAGTCATCTAGTAGATAACAATATGAAAGGTCATAAAGTTGGATATGTCAGAGTCAGCTCTATTGACCAAAATATTGGACGCCAACTTGAGGGAATTGAAGTAGACCGATTATTTGTCGATAAAGCTTCAGGAAAAAATACAGCCCGTCCTAAATTTCAGGAAATGCTCAGCTATGTCCGTGAAGGTGACATGATTGTTGTGCACTCTATGGATCGCTTCGCTAGGAGTCTTAAAGATTTAGTGACTGAGGTTGATCAGCTTGTAAAAAGGGGAGTGGCTATTCAGTTTGTGAAAGAGAATATTACATTTACGGCTCAGGCCACCCCGATGGATAATTTGATGTTGCAACTTGCAGATTATTGGATAAATCAGCCACTAATTCCTGTAAGCAGTTTACCAGTCACTCCTATTGCTAGTAGACCACTTTCAATTGAAACTAGGTATTTCACTCACTGGGTATATTAATGTTAATGGATTTGATGTTAATGAAATAAAGCCGAAACGCTGATAAAACTCCATCGCTTTTTTATCTTTAGCATGTATTACAACAAAATTAACACCAATAATTTGAGCAACTGTTGAAACTTGTTTAAGAGCATGGGCTAAAAGCACTTTCCCAATTCCTCGCCCCTGAACGGTTTGATCAACGGCAAAGCGACCTACAACTACACAAGGGAGCGGATAACGAGGTAATCGTTTAGTAAGCACAGTATCAACTACATCAAATCCTATGGATGTGCTGGATAAACAATAAAACCCTCTCACTTGTAGATCATCATCAATAGCAACATACGTTTTACTTGTTCCTGATTTCTGATGTTGGGATGCATACTGTTTTATGAATTTATTTAAATCATCTTGCCCGCAATTAAATGATTTTTTCTGATGATGGGCTTGTAAAACCTCAATTTTCATCTAATAAACTCATTAATTTTTTCATCTCATCATTTGCAGGGCGTGGGTTCTCAAGTATGTTCATTAACATATCTCGATCAGCATTATTTACTTTTAACTCATAATTAGATTTAAGTAATTCTTTTGCTCTTTCAAATGAGGATTGAAGCATAAAGGAACTTACACTGAGTCCCAATAAATTCGCAGCTTGTTCAATTACATTTTTTGCATCTACTGTTGAACGAATATTAATTCGTTCCGTTGCTAAGTTAGTCATATCCCACCCAACAAGTACATCAATTTGATGTACAAATTATAGCAGATTAAGATTGTGCTTCAAGATTCAAATTTGGATATTTTGTTTTGAATTATTTGAATAGAAAATCAATGGCCTACTACTATCCAAAATGAGTGGCAGGATTTGAATAAGAATAACTGGTAGGTTTACATAAGAATACTCAGCAACTTATGGGGGCTTTTGCCCAATTTGAACGAGAGATTATTTTAGAGCGCCAAAAAGAAGGGATTAAGATTGCAGCGGCTCAAGGTAAATATAAAGGTCGAGTCCATAAGTTAAATCAAGAGCAGGCTGAAGCTTTACGACACGCCTGGAAAGAAGGGAAATATCCATCGAAAGTCGATTTAGCTAAAGCTTTTGGTATTAGCAGACAGGCTGTCTATCGCTATTTGAAAAATGAAAATGTCATCGATAGACTTTATATTTGAAGCAACAGAAGACCTAAAGGGCTTTACTGGTATCCATTGATTGTTCAGCAACATTAAATAAAACCGTGGAACATTGATCAAAGAATAGGCGTGGAACGTGAACAATCATAAAAAAAGCCCATTCGAGGGTGAGTGGGCTATAAAACTGAAATCAACACATTGAATTATAACACAATTTAAAAAGTATTGCGTATAAGGTGTATTATGTTAATTTTAGTAGAACTAATAAATCTATATATTTGAAAATGTCATTTTACTCAATTAAATACTCTTCAGATATTTCACACTGTTCAACAAAAAAATGATCATGTGAAACTAAAATTACAGCGCCCTGATATTGGCTAATAGCCTGCGATAGAAGCTCTCTAGACTCAATATCTAAATGATTTTCTGGTTCATCAAGCAATAATAAATCAATACCATCAGGATAGTGACTCATTGCTAATAATGCGACTTTCAATTTTTCACCACCACTCAGTTCTGATAGTTTTAATAAAGCTTTTTCACGACGAATACGTAACTGACCTAACAAATTTCTCCACTCAACTTCAGTAAGATTGGAGTTATAAAGTGCAAGGTTTTCGATTACGGATAAATCATTATTTAATAAACTAAAGTTTTGATCTAAATACAAACATGTTCCACTAAAGAAAATATCATCACGTTGATGGGTAGAAATCAATTTCAATAAGGTTGATTTACCAATTCCATTAGCACCTTTAAGATGGATTTTTTCGCCAGCTTTCAATGCAAAATTAATTTTATTTGTTGCTGTATGGGGTAGCTTTAAATCATGAATTCTTAAAATCTCTCCTTGCTTCGTACTCTGTAAGTGGAATTCAAACTTCTGAGCTTTGATTTTTTCTACAATGGTCTGCCTATTAATCAGACTATTTTTCAAATCATCAGTTTGTCGAGTTTGTTGGGCACGTAGCTTACCTAAGCTTTGTCCAGCATTTTCCTTTTTGAAATCTAGAAAAATCTTTGCTTGAGAATTAGAATCACGAAGTTCATTGCCTTTAGATTGACGTTTATTCGCTTTCATTAAGCTATCATGTTGCCGTTGTTTTAACTGCTTTAATTCTTTTTTCTCATTATTAATAGACTGAGTTAATGCATCCATGTGTAGCTGATGCTGTTGAATGTAATGCTCATAATTACCTTTGTAGTGTTGTAAGCCTAATTCAGTTAAAGCATAAATATGTTGGACTTGATTGAGTAATTGGCGATCATGACTAATCAGGCATACACCACTAGGGTGTGCCAAAATACTCTCAATTAACCATTGTCTAGATGTTGAGTCTAAATGGTTGCTTGGTTCATCTAAAAGTAGATAGTGATCCTTTTTTAAAAACAAACGACATAAAGCCAGCTTTGTTTTTTGTCCTTCACTCAGTTTTTCTGTTGGAAAGTTCAAATCCGTAGGTAAGTCAGCATTTTCAAGTATATTTTGCCATTTTTGTGGTAAATCCCAGGTATTTTCAACTAACTCATAATCATCAAAACTAGCTGTATTGTTCTCTATACGCCGAAAAGCATGATGTAAATGATCTACCTCTAATGCTTGTGCAATATTTTCAGCATTAAGGCGTTCTAATTGTGCCAAATAATCATGTTGGATATTCCATGAAACTTGACCACTATAATGAATATCTAAAGCTTGGCTTTGATCTAATATTCTGAACAATAGGGATTTACCTAAACCATTACGTCCAATTAATGCAGAAACCTGTCCTGATAAAAGCGTAATGTTTAGCTGATCAAACATTTTCTGTGTAGAAAATTCTAAATTTAAGTTTGAAGCAATACATGCATGTTGCATAAAAAATTCCTCATGTAGAGGATATGCAAAATAGTGAAGATTAACTTATAAAAAACAATATATTATTTAGGATATAAAGTAGAGACCAAGAATATATAGCCACAAGTAGAATCTATTTTGCACATCAAAAGTTTAAAAATAATGATGAGAAAATGACTTACTTCATTGGCGTTACTCTTGGGAGGATGATTTGAATAAGGTTATTTTATAATGATAAGACAATCTGTCAAGCTTGTACTAAAGCTTCTAAAAGTTATTTAACATAATGGTGGTTATACGCAATACACTTGTATATTAATATAAATATCAAATACTTAAATTTTTACACCAAACCCTAAAATCCATAAAAAGCCGATTTTGAAACAAGTCGGCTTTTTTATGAGCAGTTTTGGAATGTTTTGCCAATAATTTTGACTAAAAATTACACTTTTCAGCTTGAGTGATACAATTTTGTGATACATTATTGTATATACAAATTTGAATGTTTTTTATGGAACAGTATTTTGAATGGGATGAGGCTAAGAATCGAAAGAATCAGAAAAAACACGATATCTCTTTCGAAACTGCAAGCCTTGTTTTCGATGATCCACTGAGGATCTCAATTCAGGACAGACATACCGATGGTGAAGAACGTTGGCAAACCATTGGAAAAGTAAAAGGCGTACTAATGCTACTAGTAGCTCACACTATCTTTGATGAAGATGACTGTGAAATCATAAGAATCATTAGTGCAAGACAAGTCACGAAAGCGGAGCGAGATAAATATGAGCATGGTTAGACACTCACGCAAAGAACTGAATGAAAAATTCAGCGACAAGCAAGATGCTGAAATTGAACACTTGCTTGCTAAAGGAATGCTTCCTGACGATCAACTAGACCTATCAGATATTCCTGAAATTAAAGATTGGAGCAATGCTGTACGCCAAAATCAGTTCTATCGTCCAGTGAAGCAACAGACTTCCATTCGTTTAGATGCTGATGTACTTGCATGGTTTAAAGCTCAAGGCAAAGGCTATCAAACACGAATGAATGAAATTTTACGGGATGCCATGCTAAAAGAATTAAAAAATCATCAATAAAAATGGGAGCTTAGGCTCCCATTTTTGACTGCGTATAACGTGTATTATGTTAGTTTTATGAAAACTTAAATTAAACAGCTTCCTTCAATGAAATATTTTCAACATTTAGAGCAGCTCTTACTTCTTGCACTAGATGCCAAAACATTACTGGAGGGATAGCGTTTCCTAGAGCTTTATATTGGGCTGCATCGCTTCCAACTAACTTAAATGTATCAGGGAAAGATTGAATACGAGCAACTTCTCTTGGAGTAAAGCGTCTATATTTACCATCTATACACAATACAGGATCTGTACTATTTAAGCTGACTTTAGCAAGATGTGCTCCAACAGTATTACATGGCTGATTAATATCCTGAGCACGTCCCTTATTCATTTTCTTATTACTATTCAATAACCCCTGAACAGCTCTTTCACTGAAATAATATTTAGGATCTATTTCACTTTCAGGGAAAATAACATCAGATAAAGTTGCCTGTTTAAGATTATTCAATATAGGAAATTTAAAGTTTTTAAAATGTTTTTCACTTTTAAAACCTACAATAAAAACCCTTTCTCTTTTTTGAGGGACACCAAAATCCACAGAGTTTAGTAATTTCCAAGTAACGTAATAGCCACTTTTTCTAAACTCTTCTAAGATCAATGGAAATGCCTCTTTTTTATTTGCTGATAGTATTCCTTTCACATTCTCAGCAATAAAAACTGATGGCTTCTTTTCTCTCAAAACTTTGCACATTTCAAAGAAAAGCTCACCTTTCTCATCCTTAATCCCTAAGCGTGGAGGATTTTGAGCAACAATTGAAAAGCTTTGGCATGGAAACCCACCAGTAAGTAAATCATGTTCTGGAATTGATTTATGGTCTAGCGCTTTAATGTCACCTACAAATGTAGGACATGAGAAATTTGCTTCTAAAATTTCTATGGCTTTTGGTTCAATATCGTTTGCAAAAACGATATCAACATTATTCGATGAATAATGTTGACCTAAAAACTCAAAGTCTCCTTTTAAACCAACATCTGTTCCACCACAACCACAGAACAGGGAGACTGCTTTTAATTTACTCATGTGTACGTAATAACTCTACTTGCGTATAACAGCTTTCATCAAAGAAAATATCTGCACCATTTCGAGGAACCATCTTGATACGATCCTGCTTATATAAACCAACTGGATCTTGGATAATCCATAAAGAACAACTCTCATCAGAAATCTGTAAACGATAAACAAAATATCTATCTCTATGTGATTCAGCAGCAGACCACTCATTAGGAGTAAGATGAACTCGATTAACAGTGAAATCTTTCTGACTTACTGTAGTTTTAACTTCAATATGACGCATAGTAGCATCTAATTCTCTAGATAAAATATCGAAACCAACTGCAAATTGTGTTGGCATATGACTCACTAATTTAGCTAGATCAGGTCGTCCATTCTCAGATAGCCAAATTTTCTCATGGACTAATGTCAGAGCCTCACCTTCATCACCAATTTGCTTAGTGCTGAAGGCTAATCCATCTGAAACTCCAGAGGCTTCTTTTGATATTTCCTCTTCAAATGATTTGAGCAAAGAATTGCTAGAATCATTTACAAAGTCTATCCATAAGGGCTTCACAGCTTCGATTTCTTGCAGACTTTGCTCTTTTTTATAGCTTCTAAATAATGGCGCATGATCCTTAAAATATTTCAGGAAATCCAGTGCATCCTCTCTAAAAAAGTATTTACCTTTATAGTCTTTGAGCATCAGGCCCGCTAATACACAATAATCTAAAATATCTAGTGCATACCGCTTTGTATCACCCTGACTATCATAAGTAACCTTATCTGAACGGTTTTTCAAAATTCTGCTAATAGTTAGAGAAATATCTTCATGATCTCTTGTTACTCTAAGATCATTTAAAACACAATGACAAAACTCTACGTCCGTTATGTATAAGTTTTCTTTAGAGATGCGAGATGAAGTAGCAAACTTTGCCAACCATAACAATGGATGAAAGTGGATGCCTGAACTTAAAATTTTCGCTATTTCATGACTTTTTAGAAATCCACCTGGATATTGAAATGTGGAAATAAATTTTAAGAAAAACTCTTTCAAATTAGTTGTATTAGCTAACTCTTTAGACAGCTCTGTCGCAAAATTTTTCCCATCTTTTGTATTTACCATACTAAATAGAGCACTAATTTCTGTCCGCCAATTCTGCAAAGTCTTATTTTCTAGTCCACTATTACCTGGAAAATCACGTATAGCTGATAAAATTTTTTCTTTAAAGATAGCCTCAGATTCACCATCTAACTCTGCTATCGAAAACGCCATATACCCCAAAACGTTTTCAATGTTTTTCTTAAATCGTGGTCTTGGATGGTGCAAACGTTGATAAAATTTCGCAGGAACTTCGTACATTTATAATTTCTCAAGTATTTTCTTTGCCAAAGTTTGAGCTAATACAGGAGGTACAGCATTTCCTACCTGTCTGAATTGCTCTGTTTTATTACCAATGAACTCAAACCGATCAGGGAATGATTGCAAACGAGCACATTCACGCACAGTAGGAACTCTATTGGCATAATAATGAAAATGATGTCTATGACCTGTATCAATGGTTGGTGATGGTGCATGATCGGGGAATCTTGTCCAAGCAACATTGAAATTACGGCTATTTCTTAGCTCTTCAGGTAAAGCTTTATAATTTTTTCCTGGAGGCACTAATTTAATAGTTTCTTTAACCTTATCAGAGTGATTAGCAGCAATGTGATTTAAAACACTATTCGAATTATGTCTCATTAACTCTTGATAAGAGTTTTGAATTGGTAGGGCATACTCTTGAATCGGTTCACCTAATTCATTTTCTAAAAGAGGTAAGTCATGTAAAGCATCATAAGTGCTTACCATTTTTTTAAAAATCAAGTCTTCTTGTTCTTTATGAGTAGGTAAAGGGAATTCAAACTTCTCACCGTTCTTTGTTCCTATAAAAAATACTCGGCGTCGATGTTGAGGAACACCATATTCAGATGCTTTTAATATTTGAAAATTCACCGTATAGCCTAATTCTTCTAGACTTTTGAGAATTTCATCCTTAATTTTTCCTTTAAACAAGGAAACCATACCAGGAACATTTTCAATCAAAACATATTTAGGATTAAGTAACGACACTATACGAATAAAAGATAGGTATAACTGATTACGTGGGTCTTCTAACCTACGAGGGCCGGATAAAGATAATCCCTGGCATGGAGGACCACCAATAACGACATCTACAGAACTTCCATCTAATATATCTAATATTTGTTGATTAGATACTTCCCGAATATCTCCAAGAATAGTCTTAGCATCTTTATGATTTAGCTTAAAAGTTTCGATAGCTGCTTTATCATGATCTATTCCTAAAATAGTTTTGAATCCTTCTTGTTCAAAGCCATAAGAAAGACCGCCACAACCACAAAATAGATCAACAACATTTGGCATAATTAGCTTATACAACAGTAATAAAACAGACGGCTGAATACTAAGTTATATAAGGTTTTGGAGCAAATTTCTTGTTCTTACAACAGCATCTTTGGCTATATATTTAACATAAAATCTCTTATACGAAATTCTTATGTTAGAAACCATTTTAATTGGTGAATAACATCTTAGCTCGATGCTTTCAGCGTAGGCTTGAGCCTACACTGGAAGTCGAGCCACTTGCGCCACCCCACTTTAAAAAATGCTCCCATAGAAGCAGCGCAAGTACCGCTAGCCCTCTAAGACATATCCAGAATCAACAGCCCAAGTTTCGCCAAGCTGTGCTCCCTCTAGCAAGCTGTCTCGATCAAAAAAATGCAGTGTGTCAAAAAACATCTTTCGAGCATCTTCAACCGTGCCATGCCCACCTTGGACGTAGTCCTTCGGCCAGTCTTCATTTTTTTGCTCATTTTCCCAAAGCGCTTCTTTGGAAAAATTTGCACTGACATAGATCGGCGTGTAGTCATATGTTCCACTCAAAAGAGCTTGAAAAACAAGCTCTTTGGGGCAATCTGGTGCGAGTGTGAAAGTTGTCATAAGTCCTCTGTGTGTACTAGAGATGGCTCGATCTCGGCCATCTTGATGATAAAAGAAAGGGCTGTCATGGCTTGATCATCCAAGGAGTCTATGAAAGTCCGTACCGTCCCCATGTCCGCTTTTTTTAGGTCGGCAAAAGAGCTTTTTAAAAGCTCTACATCCATAGATGCGATAGAAAGAGCAAGATCAAAAGTATGATCTAAATCTTTGAAAGCCACGCCACCTAAGGCTTTACTAAAGTAGTGGCTAAAAGCGTGTACCTTAAAAAATAGATTTTCTTCAAAAGTTCTTTGCATATTCCCCCCATCCCTCATAAGTCACAAAGTGGAATCTTTTTCTAAAAGAATCATTTATAGGGCGAATTTTTCCATCCACAAACATCGTCTCGATCTTCAGAAAAAGACGCTCAATTCTTGGGCAAATCCTTTCAGGACAGATATATACGACTTCTTGGACAGTCCCATCGACAAGCATCTGACAATACTGACTAAAAATTCCCTCATATCGCTTAGGTGTCTTGACTCTCCTTTCGATCTCAAGAGCCACTTTTCGACCTCTTGGGGATACTCCGAAAGCATCTGGTACTTGAAGCCAAGTAGAACGCTCTGTAACTGCTTTTCTTCTAAGCTCACGCCCTCCTAGCCACTCGATCCATCCCAAATGGATCGCCTTAATTCTTGCACGCTGTACGTCAAGGTCATGCTGTAAAGTGATCTCAGAGACTCGATTGAGATCAAAGTGCGTGTATTCACCATCATCTGTGGCCTCAAAAGCTCCAGTAGGAGTCAAGCCCCAAAGAGCAGGACTTCTATGGTCATCCTCGTGAGATCTGTTCACCTCAAGTAAAAGCCCGCGGGTTTTCAGACGCTGAAGTGATCTAGAAATGCTTGTTCGAGTTACACCTAAACGCTCTCCTAAAAGCTTCCTAGTACTAAAGCCTTCACATCTCAAAAAATTCAGGATGATCATCTCTTTCTCATCCTTACGAGTGATCTGACTCATATCAATATCCCCCCTCTAAAATTAGCTCTTTTGTATCGAATTTTTCACTTTCATCTTCTCCAAAGTCTTTCACTGTGATGGCTTCATAGCTTTTTGTGACTTGAATCGGGGCGATAGATACTTTTTGAGGAAGTCCCTGTCCAAAGACGACCCCCACACCTCTAGGCAGATATAAAATTTCGTTTTCATCGTAGAGGTAGCTTTGCTCTTGGCTGATCCTGCGCTCTTTGACCTTTTGCGCTAGGCCAAGCGTCTTATCGACCTGTCGGCTCTCAACATCCACCAAAATTTTCCCCGATTTACGTGCAAAAAGCTCCGCAGTCTCAGGACTTTGGACTCTGTAGACGATTTTAAGGGGTGCATTTTCAAAGACTGCATCGATGACAGTTTCAGGCTTTAGATCACTTGGGCAGTCTCTTAGATCACCAAGGCTTTGATGTGCCATAAGTACATGAAGCCCTTTATCACGTGCAGCACCCAAAGCTTCGAGCGCAGTCTTTGAGATGTGATACTTAAGCTCATCCAAAACGACGAGGATCTTTTTAGGCGTACTTTCTATACGATCACGAATTTCTGTTTGCTGTATAAGCCAGACTAAAAGTATCTTTTGGATGCGGATGATGCGGGAATTTCTCATCGATCCGACGATGTAAACAACCCCCGCTTTTTGTACGACGCTCAAAAGGGAAAGTCCCAGTTTTGCGTTGATCGATGGAGTACGGGCTAGCTCTGAAAATTTTGCTTTAAATCCTTCAGCTTTATCCATCATTTTGCTATGGGCTTTAAAGATGCTTTGAGGTGTATCTCCTACCTCAAAAAGTTCAGAAATGCTCCACGCCATATCTCGGTCTGCTAGCTTGTAGTAGTCGGAGGCTTCTCCTTTCTCTCCAAGCTCAAACCCCGCAACTAAAAGCTCCTCAAGCTGATCTTGATCACACCCTTCGAAGATCGAAAATTGTGGCTTTTTTTTCCGTAAGTCGATGTAGTAGTAAGGCAACCCCGCATCATCGGCCGCTTTTTTGGCTTGGGCTGCCCCATATTCGTCGTCTTTCGGATCAAAGATAAAGCAAGGCTGACCTGCCAAAGCACACTGAGCGACGATCGTCCCGATGGCTCGACCTTTCCCTGCGCCCGAAGTCCCGACTATTTGGCAGTGAGGCAGGTCACCTTCCCAGTAGATCGGCTCGCCTTTCTCATCGAGACCGAGAAAGAAACTGCCCGCTTTATAAAAATTTTCAGGGTTAAAAGATGGTGCACTTTGCTTTTTTTCAGCTTCCTTTGCGACTTCTCGTACATCCGTCAAGTGATCCCTTTCTGTCCCTGCTTTTTTAGTGAAGAAAGACAGAAATTTTTCTGTAAAAGGTACATAAAGACGCTCAAGCAAAGCTATTACAAGCATCCCAAGCACCAAAAACCCGCCATGAGCAAGGGCGTCAGACCATCCTGCTTTACCAAAGAAAAAAGCTACGCCCCAAGCGATAAAAAAAAGGCCATTTGTCCCGAAAAAAAGAAGTTTCAGAAAGCCTGGAAGCTCTTCGCCCTCTTTTTTGAAAGTCATCCACCCGTAAAAGATCATCCCTAAGATCAGCGCTAGGGCAAAGCGGAAAGGATGTGAGAAAAAGACTTCTAGAGCCTGAGATATCTCAGGGATGAAAAGCAAGATAAGGACAAAGACAGCAAGTAAGAGCCATTTCATATAGGTCTCATATATTTGGCACAGTGTATGGACACAGTCTATGATCAAAAAAAAATCATTTCAATAAAAATATTGTTATTTTTCAATGAATTAAAACATTGACCGAAAATAATATGAGTTTTTAAGCGGATGTAAATGCCATTTTTTAGGTGAAGCCAGTTGATGCCGTGACCGACCGCCCCAAGCGGTCGCAAGCTCCGAAGGAGTGCGAGCGAAAGCGAAGCAGCCTCGAAGCCCCAGCGAGAGAGGCCGTGGGGGAGCCGCAAGGAGTAAGCGTCGAGCAAGCGAAGCGAGCCGAGATCTTACTCCGCAGTGGGGGCAACGCCACCCCCGTCGAAGCGAAGCGCACGACCACCCTCTTTCGGTGAAGCAAGTCGGGGAGTTCTTTGCGTAGCGAAGAAGCTCCCCACTTGTCAGAAAGGGGGTGGTCGTGCGCCGCAGGCGCGCAGACGGGGGCTTCGGTGTAGGTAAGATCGCCCTAGCGATCTAGCCAACCCGTCCCGAACCCTTTCGGGCTAAAACCCAGCGATAGCGCAGGTTTTAGAGGGTAGCGTAGCGGTGGCGTTACCGTTTAAGTCACAAACTCAAGTCAATCAAGTGTGTCTGACTACTGTGTCTATCTACTGTGTCACCATTGTTTCAGTCTTTGGACACAGTATATTTTTCAAAAAAAATATTTAAGCGAGTGTCTACGAGCTGACACAAAGAAAATTTGCGCCTCGACCCTCTGAAAAACCGTTTTTAAAATATTTTGCATCTAGAAAATTTTTATTTTTTTCACTGGCCTTTGTGTCTAGACGAGCGAAGCGAGCATAAAGCTTCTGAGCGTAGCGAAATCATAGTCGCTTTTGCTTTTGCTTTTGCTTTTTTTGTCTAGAACTATTTTTGCTAAAACTGCCCCCAAGCAAGTCGGCTTGTCCGACTTGCACTAGAGTACGAGCGAAGCGAGTACATAGGGCAGTTTTCATACCCTGCTTTTGATAGTGATTGGGCTTTTAATTATTTTTAATGCTTTTAAATGCTTTTAGACAGGCTGAAATGCAAGCCTAGCAAGCTATACAGAGGACATTCGACTAGAAAAAGTTACCACTTCGACTAGAAAAAGTTACCACTTCGACTAGAAAAAGTTACCACTTCGACTAGAAAAAGTTACCACTTCGATAGATTAACAATCCATCTATCTTAAAGTAGGTTGACAATCTGACTAGTTGATTATATCTTATACGCTATCAAGACAACAAAGCCCTAGTAATGAAAAAACAAATTTTAAAAGGTAAAAATATGGGTAGTCTTGTAGTAAAAGATAACGCGCTTATTAACGCCAGCTTTAAGCTGGATGTTGTCGAGCAACGACTTATCATCTTAGCCATCACAGAAGCTAGAGAAACTGGCACAGGCATCACTTCTGACAGCCATCTCACTGTCCACGCTTCAAAATACATCGAGACTTTTGGTGGAGAAAGGCAGGCTGCATATAAAGCTCTAAAGTCTGCGTCCGAGACGCTTTTTTTCCGTTATTTTTCCTTTGTTTCTTTGCATGAGAAGGGTGTAAAGCATCATCGTAGCCGATGGGTGAGTGATATCGCCTATCAAGACGGCACAGCGAGCGTAGATATCCGCTTTTCTCCTATCATCGCTCCGTTGATCACACGCCTAGAAAAGCACTTTACGAGCTACGACATCGAGCAGATAAGTCACCTGACAAGTAAGTATGCAATACGTTTATACGAGCTTTTGATCGCATGGAAAAGCATCGGAAAGGTAAGCTTTGACTTGGAAGATTTTCGAGACAAGATCGGCTTAGACGCGACTGAATACCGTACGATGAGCAATTTTAAAAAATTTGTCCTTGATGTCGCTGTGTCACAGATCAACAAGCACACGGATATCACAGTATCCTACGAGCAGAAAAAAAAGGGGGTTCGTGTATCAGGATTCGATTTCCGCATGAAAATGAAGCCTACACAGAAGAAGCCCCAAGCCCGTGATCCTGATACACAGGATCTCTTTGAAAAGCTTACAGACGCTCAGAGACATTTTTTCGCTCACAAGCTTTCAGGCCTACATGAAGTTGGTAGCGAGTATGCAAAAGTAGGTGAGTCCACAGAGGACTTTACAAGAAGACTTGCTGATATGCTTCTAGATGAAGCTCAATTTCGAAAATTGCACCCTTTTCTTATAAGTGTGGGCTTCCAACCACCAAAAAAAACAGCCCTTTAAGGGCTGTTTTTTTTTATCGACCAAGCTCTCGATTGAACTCGATGCATGTAGCAAAAGCATGATCGAAAATTTCTCGTGTAATCTTCTCTTTTGCTTCAGGAGTCGCTTTTATCGGTGCTTTAAAAGCCACATCGATGACTCCTTCTCTATATACCCAAGTGTAGTCAGTACCGTACTTTTTCTTCGCGTCAGCATAAAAAACTTCTTTTGAAACACCTGCTTGTCGTGCTCGACTAGCGTGAACAGCAGTTTCACCTGCAGGAGTACACTCTCGCATAAGGGCTTCATCCGTCATCGCACCATGTGCAGAAAAAGTCAAAAAGCACAAACTTGATAAAATTATCTTTTTCATTCTTCACCCTCTTATAAGTTATTATATTTTATATAAAAGTTAAAAATTAGCTATCAAAAACTGCACCTAACACACGTCCTAAAAGTCCTTTTCTATGTCTTTTTAACTCCATGTCCGTTTGCTTTTCCCTTGCATCCTCTGACGTTTCTGTGATTTTTGGCTCACTAAGGAGTTCTGGTTGGTCTTGGGCAGTATTCTCTTTCTTGATACTTACATCTGCTGGCTTTGGTGCAGAAAGTAAAGTTTGCAAAAGGTGAATGCTTTGATCTTTAGTCGTGATTTGATCCTTTAAAAAGATTTCATTTTCTTCTAACTTTTTTATCTGTTTTTCAAGCATTTCTACCTGTAACCGTAAGGTGTAACTCTCTGTCTCTTTTTCTGTAACCTGTTGCTGTATATGCGTTACAGGCACTCCCCTATCAGAAGGCTCACCAAGTACACGTAAGGCTTCCGCAAAGTCTATCAAGCCATCCGCAGACTTAGATAGTTCTCCTTTTTTTATACGCTTATAGATACTTTGCCGATTGATCCCGTAAATTGTTGCAAGCTCTCCCACCCTCATTTTTTTCATAGGTTACACCCCCGTAACTTGCTGTAAGACGATGACAGAAAGGTTACTGTAACCCTGTAAATTTGGTCAATGTTTATTATTTATACATAGCACTAAAAAAACCGTAATTGAGCCGTTTTTTCCTGCCGAATGGCTGAGGATACTGTTTACGCTGGCTAATGAAAAAAATCGAAATATGGTGAATAAATCGGCATATTGCGTGAATGATCCACTAAAAAGCCCAGTTTGTTCAAACTGGGCTTTTTAGTGGATCTCAATACATTGATTTAATTCAATTTCATGAGCGCATTTCGTATAAGGTGTATTATGTTAATTTTAGTAGAACTAATAAATCTATATATTTGAAAATGTCATTTTACTCAATTAAATACTCTTCAGATATTTCACACTGTTCAACAAAAAAATGATCATGTGAAACT